>CAKRMO010000044.1 GCA_934364765.1 uncultured Bacteroidaceae bacterium
CGTGCCAACAGGCATATTGTTTATATCGCCTGACTCAAAAAGGCGGTGGGCATTAGCCAAAGAGCGTTCGTCAATTTCTTTTGTTGTCATAATTTCCTATTTGGCTTTGCCCTCACGGATCTCATTTATGAGGAAATCATATACATAGCGCGGACTCTGATAATAGAGGCCTGTATTGTCTTTCTGCAACAACAGATAGGTTTCCGAGTTTATGACTGCGGAAATGGCTTCAGGCATAGTGGAAGCTTCTTCGTCTTCTATCAAGAATAAGGCAAGTTTGGCAACCATATTATCCTTCATCATAGTTTTCTCATCTATCATCATTCTATACGCTTTAAGAGTGATATGGCTTTCTCTGTGCCAAAGAAATATTGCACAGTCATGCCTTTCATGTATTTCAATTTCTTGACAAGGGTGGGAAGGTCTATCAGTTGATTTTCATATCTCCATAATTGCACTCCAACTCTGTCGTCTGCTATCGGACCAATAACAATATCATAATTGTGAACAGCCTTGCTTGTGGGATTATTTCTGTTTGTGAGTACAAACTCTGCCCATTTTTCGCTATATTCTTCAAAACAAAGAGTCTGCAATTTGTACATTTCGCTTTCGTTTACATCGTATGTCATAACCACAGGTTTCCCTTCTTGCTGTTGCTCCGTTTTAATCTGAGCCATATTGAAAGCTTGTTCATAGTCGGATGACAGATAAAAGCCACGTCCGAAATCCTTGTTCGGCTTGGATTTCATGAGGTCTATGGTGTCAAACGCCTTGTTTGTTCCATGATACAACTTCATAGAATGCCCCCTCCCAATTTATGGCAGTATTCTGTCATGTCATCCACTGCGGCAGAAAAAGACTGCGTATGCATATAGTCGTAATGGCGTTCAACAAAAGCGATGCCTTTATAGCGTAACAGGTAGTTGAATGCTTGCTTTAATGTCAGCCCATGTCGCTTGCCAAATTCCTTGGCGAAAATGACAGTCCATTCTATTTTATCTTTTATGTCATATTCCATAGTGGCTTTTTTCTCATTTATTGGGGCTTTGTTACTGCATACAAAAATAAGACAAATCCCTGACAATGGCGAACGATAATGGGAATGGTTTTATGGTTAATTGCGTTTTCGCTCTGTTCGGGCGTAAGCGACGGATGTTTTCTGGTTTTTGAACTTAATGAGGTCGTCTGCCGAAATGTCGCAATATCATTCGTGTTGTTTATGTGGCGGTTTGCGAGGGAATATATTGGGGCAAAAACATGGAAATGCAGCAAAAAGTTTTTTGCGGATAGGGAATGCAAAAAACTATGTGGGATTTTGTTGAAATTATATCAGACATAATTCAAAAAAGGTCTGATGTAGTTTTTCCCACGTCGGACACAGTTTTTGCCATATAAAGTGCCGCTGGTTTTCAGATACTTGCAAAACCGTTAAGATGTCATTTCCAAAGAAAAGTCTTGGCCGTGAAATTTTCTGTGTTTTGAAGTTTGGGGAGAAAAAACGTAATGCCGTGTGGCGGTGTTGCGGCGTTTTCTGAAAATGGGGGATGCGGCGGCTGTCGGTTGCCGCTAATCCCCGAAAATCATGGCTGTGGCGTATGCGGCTATGCCTTCCCCGCGCCCGGTGAAGCCGAGGCGTTCGGTTGTTGTGGCTTTTACCGACACGTCTTTCAATGGGATTTCCAGACACGCGGCGATGCACTCCTGCATTTGCGGGATGAAGTTTTTCAGCTTGGGCTGCTCAAGGCATATTGTGATGTCAACGTTCCCTATTGTGAAGTTGTGCTCTTTGAGAATGGCGGCAGTGGCTTTGAGCAGCAGCTTGCTGTCGGCCCCGCGATAGCGTTCGTCTGTGTCGGGAAAGTGGTAGCCTATGTCGCGCAGCGCAGCCGCCCCGAGAAGTGCGTCGATTAGCGCGTGCAGTGCCACGTCGGCGTCGCTGTGTCCGAGAAGCCCGAGGGAGTGGGGGATTTTGATGCCCCCGAGCCACAGTTCGCGGTTTTCCACAAGGCGGTGAACGTCAAATCCAAATCCGGTGCGCGGTTTCATTTCTGATTGTGCGTGTGTTGGGAGGGGCGGTGTTATCTTCTTCTCGAAAAGAGGTCTTTTATTCCGTCAAAGTCGAATGCGAGGGAGACTCTCAGGGTTTGGTCAAGCGGGTTGCTTGCCGCCGTGGAAAGCACATAGCCGGCGTCGATTGAGAAAACGTTCATGCGGAAGCCCGCACCAACGGTGAAGTATTTGCGGTTGCCCTTGTCCTTGTTCTCGTCGTGGTAGCCGGCACGCAGGATGAATTTGTCGTTGTAGGTGTATTCCACGCCTAAGCTCCACTGTATTTCCTTCAGTTCCTCGCTGAACCCGCCGGGCGCGTCGCCGAAGCTCTTGAATATGCCGGTGATTGGCGACATGTCGTAGTAGTCCTTTTGCAGGCGCTCCTGGTATGCCTCGCCGCTTTCGTCGTCCTTTTGGCGCGGCATTGTGGGCACGAGCAGCTTGTTGAGGTCAAGGCCGAAGGCTATCTTGTTGTATTCGTTTATGGGCACGAGGTAGTTCATGCCAAGGCGCAGGTTGGTTGGGATGAAGTATGTGTTTTCGTCCCCGAATTTCATTTTGCTGCCGATGTTGCTTATGTTCAAGCCCAGGGCGAGCTGGCATTCGCGGCTTCCCATTACCACGTATTTGTTGTAGTACATGGCGATGTCGGCGGCAAATGCGTTTCCGGGCTTTGTGTCGTCTGAGTAGTTTCCGCTTAGGTCGGAGCGGATGTAGCGCAGGGCTATCGCCGCCGAGAAGTTGTCGCTGAGCATTCGCGAAACGCCTATGTCGAACGCCATTTCGTAGGGCTTTATGCTCATGTTGTCGCCGGCGTCAACTTCGCCGAGCGAGAAATAGCGGAGCGACGAGGACAGGGCCGTGTAGTCGCCGAGGCGCATATATCCCGCCACGTATGCGAGGTCGATGTCGTTGACTATTTTGCGCAGCCATGGGGTGTAGTTCACGGCAACCCCGGCACGGCTTATGCAGAATGGGTATTTGGCGGGGTTCCACGCCTGTGAGTACACATCGGGGTCGGTTGCCGCGCCGATGTCGCCCATACCTCCCGCACGTGCGTCCGCCCCTATCTTCAGGGAGTTTACCGCCGTGCTGACGGGGTTGAATTTGTCCTTTTCGCCGTCGGCCTTGGTTGTCGTGGCAAACGCCATGAACGACACCAGCATTATCGCTATCTTGTATTTCATTGTCTGCTTGTATGTGGATTGCACATTATATAAAACTGTGTGTGGCTTTATTTATTGTTCAGTATAATCAATTTCTTGGTCTTGGTGCTTGCCGCCCCGTTGCCCTCGGACACCGACACGCGGTAGAGGTAAACGCCGCCGCCCACTCTCGCCCCGGATGAGTTTGTGAGGTTCCACGTTATGGGGTAATGCCCATAGTCGCTTTCGCCGTTGGTTGTGGTCTGCCACACGAGCTGTCCGTATGAGTCGTAAACCCTCACGGTGAACTTCACGTTGGTTAGCGGGCGGTCGTATGACACATTGAACACTGCCGTTTCGGTGGCGGGGTTGGGATTGCAGGTAACGTCAAGAACATTGGGTTTGAGGTTTCTCACCGCAACAAAGTCGAGCGCGGCCGAGGATGAGTTGCCAAGCATGTCCCATGCGCGGAAAACAAGACGGTGGCTGCCTGGCGGCAGTTCGGGAATGGAGAAGCCCACGCTGCCGCTTGTGAATGTGCCGAAGTCGTTCTTGAAGTAATCGTTCAGCACGTATGACGTGGCGGCGTTGCCGTCAATGATAAGCTCGATGTCGTGTCCCACGCCGCTTCCTGTGGCGTTGATGCCGTCGCTGTCGCGGAGCATTGCCACGAAGTACGGCGTGGTGTTGGTTTTGTCGCCGTTGCGGAAGTCGGGGTTGTTGAGGTAAACGAACAGGGCGGGGCCCGTAGAATCGTTTTTAAGTTCGGCGGAGGAGTTTATTGCAAAGTTGCTGTTCATTCCGTGGCATTCGGCAGTGCGGTCGTTGCTTACGGCATAAAGGCTCATAAGGCAGGTTTCGTCAGAATAGCTCGCGTCAACCGAGACGGGGAAATCGAACTCGAACACGCCGTTGCGCACGGAGTCTGTGCCTTCAAACAGGCGGCGTGTGCGGTTGCTGAACACGTAAGGGTCTTTGCCGTTTCCGGCGTTGTCGTGGCAGGTTATGGTTTCGAGCTTGTCAAACACCGTGGCGGTAACCGTGCCGTTGAAACCGGGCATACTTGCTCCGTTCTGCGAGGTTATGTGTCCCTTTATCCGCGCCACGCTTCCTGCGGCGAGGTTCACTTTCGTCCCGGTTGCCCTTTTGCCGTTGATGCTGTCGATTACGACTTTTCCCACAGGGGCGGCGAGCCGCAGCGCGGGGTCTCCCATAAGCACGTATTTCATCTTGTTGTTGGTGAAGTCGGTGCTTTCGCCCGAAGTGGCCACAAGGGCGCATTTAGTTTTCATCAGAGCCTCGCCCATTGTCATGAGTTTGCCGTTTTCCTCTGTGAGAATGTATTTCATCAAATGGGTGTTGAGGCTGAGGTTTCTTTGCGAGAAAACCGAGCGCGTGGCCCCGATGAATGCCACCGAGCCTCCTTTTTCGTTCAGTACGGCGCATTCGCCGATTGTTTCTTCGTTTGAGTCGAACGGTGCTATTTCGCACGAGGATGTTATCCATACTGACGGGTTGGCGGTTTTGTTTTCCTTGAAGTCGTTAAGGAGCAGAACTTTTTCGTGGGAAATGGAAGCCGGTGCGCCATGACCTGTGTAGTTCATGAGCAGTGCGCCGTTGGTCATGTAGCTTTTGAGCTGTTTGGTTATTTCCGGGTAGGAGTTTCCTGTGGATGTCTTTACCACGGTGTATGCATCCCAGTAAACTCTCCTCACGTTGTATTCCCTGTGGTTTGACTCTATTTGCTTGGCAATGGTTTCGGCGTCCCCCATGAGGGAGTTGTTTGTCTTGTCATCGTCGCCCATGACGCAGATAAGGTTCTTCCACGAGCCGACACTGTTGTTGCACATATAATTAATGGTCTTGTCAACCATGGCTTTGGCTTCGTCTTCGCGGTGTACGGGGAAGCGTCCTATGGCGATGTCGGGTTTTTCCGTGGTCATGCTCCTGCCTTCCCCGTCGTCAAGGAATGTGAAGAAGTCGTCGCTCACGTAACAGTTTATCTCGTTGGTGGAGTTCCACGATTCGTAGCAAAGCAGGAAATCGTCGGGGGAGCTGTTCTGCCAGTCTTTTGATATCATCCGGTTGTCCCATGCGGCGTCGCCGAAAAGCAGCAGGTAGCGCGGAATGTCGGCGGATGACGAAGCCCGGTCGTAGAGCATTTTCACGTAGCGGCGGTAAGCCATTGCGTCGGGCGTGCCGGATGAAAATTCGTTGTATATCTTGTCGGCGGAAACAATTCTCACCCTGAGGTTGTCGTGTTCCCTGTGGGCGGCTGCAAGACATTCTGCCTGTTTCGTGAGTTTCCCGCTTGCGGGCACGATTATAATCATGTCGCACACCGAGTCGGCGTGCAGGTCTTGGTTTTCTATTTTCCTGTCAATGGCTGGCAGGGGAAAGTTTTCTGCCGTATTCACTACGATGTATCTGTCTTTCGCTTCGGGGAGGGTTATGTTAAGCGTGTTGCCCGACAGCGTGCCTTCCACGTTTTGCTGGGCGCGTCCGGCAACGCCCAGCCGCCACACCTTGGTGTGGCTGTCGGCTGAGGATATGGCGTAGTTTCCCGCTCCGCTGTGGGCCGGGTCGCAAAGTTCAAAATACGGCGTTGACAGGTTTAGGTTTCTTTGGTAGTTGAACCGTATGTAGTCAAGCCTTGCCGAGTGTCCTGACGTTGTGGTGAAGTGAACGCTGTTTGACGTGCCGAGCGTGGTGGCGGTGTATGTCTTTTCGAGCAATTTTGCCCTGTTGCCCTGTTCTCCGATCCTTGTGTTGTTGAGCAGGGGGATGGACATTTTGCCAAGGCTTTCGGAGTTCAGGCTGCTGGTAACGTTGGTGGCGGAGGATGCGTCGGACGCGGAGAACGAAATGGTAACGTATTGTTCGCCCCCGCTTGCCGTTTCGGGGGCGGCAAGCTGGTAGGATTTTGAATTTCCGTTAGCAAAGTCGTAGCTGTCAAAGAACTGCTGCCCGCCGGCGTACCAGCTGAAAGCGTCCTCTTCATAAAGGGAATGGGCGGGGATTGTTGTGCGTGCCTCGTTTGCGGCGGTTGCAGTCCCGGCGTTTTGCATTGTGGCGGGGTTGTCGCCCTCGGTGAGGAAATAGTATGAATAAGATGAATAAGGATTATTTGTATGCCGCCATTTTTTGCGTACAAAAGTCCATTTTGTCGTGCCGTTGGCGTAGAAAAGTATTTTCGAGCCGTCGCGGTAAAGCGGTATTTCCTCAAGATCGTCAAAGTTTCTGCTGCTGCCCGAGTAGCTTATTACGGAGTCCTGCACCAGCCCGCCGTAACCGTAGAGTTTCACTTTGGCAGGGTTGGAAAATCCGGCGGAAGCCAGAAATGATTTTGTGAGCTGGTAAACCCCTTCCTTGCTCACTCGTATTTTCACCCATTTGCCGCTCGAAAGCACGGAGTGTTGGGCATACCGTCCGCTTTCTGCCGCGAGGGCTTTTGTTGTTCGTGCCTTTGCGGCGGTGTTTCTGTATATCGCCACCTTGCAGCTTTTCAGCCTGTAGAGTGCGCCGCCGCGCTTTGCGTAGGGGTGGAACGAGATGTCGAGCACGCCCTCCTTGCGCTGCACCGCCACTATGCAGCTGGCTTTCACCTCACTGCCTATTTCCGTTTTGCTTTCTGACACGAGGGCCGCCTCCTGCGCGTTGAGCTTTTCGTATTCGGGATATTCAATTCTTACATCAAAGCCGGTGTTGGCGTAGTTTGCGCCCACGCTTATCTGGGTGGTGTATAAAGGCAGTGCGCCCTCCCTTGAAATGTTTTCGTGGGGAATGGTTACGAATTTGCCTTCTCCCACGGTGGCCACCTGCCCGCCGTTTGTTTGGGCTGATGCCGCCGGGCTTTGCAGCGCGAGGAGAGCTGCTGTCAGAAGATAGACGTATTTTCGGATCATAGGTAAATCTTTTTCGTATGCCGCCTTTTGGTGCAGGCCTTATTTTATGTTGAACTCAAGCAGCTTGCTGCCGTTTGCAAATCCCGTGATGCGGGTGTTTGGCACAGCGGGGAAAACGGTGCCGCTTATGGGAAGAAGCATTATGTCGCCCTGCCTTATCGAGAGGAACTCGCTTGCGGCGGCAATGGCCTCGTCAGCGGTGTCGCCGAAATTCTCCGTTTTGAAACGGCATTCCTTTCCGCCGCATTCCAGCAGGATGTCCACGCCCGCAGGCCTTTCGCCCGAAGTTTCCTCAAACTCCCCGCACGACACGGCCCCGTCGAAGTTTTCCGCCATGTCCCACGCTCTGCCCGCCTTTTCAAGCTCTGCCTTCATGCCGCTCATTTCTAATTTCACGGCAACGCTGAGCGCATCGTAGTATCTTTGTGCAAAACGCTGCGGAATGCTTTTCCCGAGGCGGCTTATCCTTAGCGCCACACACACTGTGGCTGTGCATTCCCCGCCCCAGTCGGGCACGAACACGGGTTTGCCGTGCGTGAGGAGCGCGGTGTCGGCAAGCGTTTTTATGCGCCCGCTTCTGCCTATAATATCTAACGTATGGGATGTTGCATTATTGCAAGCCGCCAACGGTTCTGCTACGATTATTTTCATCCGGGTATGGTTTTGCCGTTACAAAAATAACGATTTCTGTTCAAAATGCGCGTGTGCCGGGTTTTTCGGGCGGGCTGGCGTTGGTCGAATACAATGATTTTGTGTAATTTCGCGTGGGCAAAGCGGCTTTTGCCCGCTAAAAATGACCTGGAAAGCGAATGACACTTAACAGACTGTTGGGATTTAATCCCGAAACAATGAAGGTGAGGACGGAAATAGTTGCGGGCGCGAC
>CAKRMO010000045.1 GCA_934364765.1 uncultured Bacteroidaceae bacterium
TCGCAGTCGTACTGGTCAGCCCAATAGCTCTGGATATAGTTGTAGTCCATAGCCGTAGTATTTTCCACGTATGAAACACTACCGTCGGCAGCAGTTACCTTGTTCACGGAGTTGGGAACGATGAACGGCTTGCGGTCGTTGTAAACAGTCTGCTTTGCGATACCGGTGAAGAACACTGTACCCTTTGTGCGGGTGTACATCTTACCGCCTACGCGGGCCTCCATGTTAGCCGTAAGGCTGATGTCCTTCCAGCGGAGGGTTGTTCCCCAGCCAAGAGTGTATTTGTGGTTCATGTCGCCACAATATTCGTATTTGTCGCTCTTTACAGGCAAACCTGTGTTGGAAGCCACAACTACGTGGCCTTCGGGGTCGCGCTCGAGTTTCTGTGCCTTGTACATGCCAAGGGGTTTGCCCTTTACTGCATACAAACCAGTTCCGCCGCTGAAACCGAAGATGGCGATTTCCGAGCCGAGGTCTTTGGGAAGGCTCACAACCTTTGTACGGTTGAGCGTCCAGTTCAAGTTGAGATCCCACTGCCAGTCGCGTGTCTTGACGGGAGTGCCTTGAATGAGAAGTTCAACACCCTTGTTGGTAATCTCGCCGATGTTCACATAACGGCGTGTGAAGCCCGTACCCGGGTCAAGGTTCATCGCGAGAGTCTGGTTGTTAGTGCTACGGTTATAATAAGCGAAGTCGAACGACAAGCGGTTGCGGAGGAATGCCATGTTAAGGCCAAGTTCCCACTCTGTGGTCATCTCGGGCTTCAGCTTGTTGTTACCCATAATGTTCGAGAGGGTGAAAGCGTTAATGCCGTTGAGGGGGAAGTTAACCTCGCCCCAGCCGGAGCCGTTGGCTGCTGCCTGTGCGTAAACAGTGTTGGTGGCATACCATTTGGCATCGTTGCCGGTCTTACCCCAGGCTGCGCGGAACTTACCGAACGAGATAATGTCCTTAAGCTCCTTGGGAAGGAGTTCCGTGAATACGAAGCTGCCAGTGAAACCGGGATAGAAATATGAGCGGTTGTCCTTGGGAAGGGTTGACGACCAGTCGTTACGGCCAGTGATTGTGAGGTAAACCATATCTTTCCAAGATCCTTCCACCTGTCCGTAAAGACCCATAAGGCGCTTGTGGAAGCTGTTGTCCACGACAGTAGGCGTGCTTCCCGAGTTGGCTGTGTTGAACCACGTTGGAACGTCAAGGCCCGAAACCTCCTGCGAAGCTATTGAAAGTTTCTGCTCGTGGGTGTTGAAACCGAGGATTGCGTTAAGGTTGAAGTCCTCGTTGATGGGCTTCGAGAAGTTAAGCATGAAGTCCTGCTCCATGAGGCGCTCCTTGCGGTCCATGGTGTAAACCCAACCTGTCTGCTGGCTGATGTCCTTGTTGTTGTCCCAGTTGGGTGTTCCTGCCCAAAGCACACTCATGTTGGGGATGCCGTTGCGGGTTTTGTGGATTGTGTAGTCCATACCCACGCGGTATGTGAACTTCAGGAAGTCGAAGATGCTGTAGTCGAACTGGAACTTGCCCCAAAGCTTGTCCATCTCCGCCTTGTCCATATAGTTTTTCAGGATGTAGTAGGGGTTGGTCGCGTTGTAAGGGGTGTAGTAGTAGCCCGGGGTGTTGAAAGGATCGTTAAGGTCCTTCTGCGCGGTGATGCTAACATCGCGGGGAACGTTGTAGAGCGAGAAAATCGGGGTGAGCCTCTGGCCGGTTGACACAAAGTTGTTCTTCTGGTAAGAATAGCTCAACGATGACGAGAATGTGAGCTTGTTGTTCACACGGTAGCTGCCGTTCGAGGTGAACGTGTATTTGTTGTAAGCGTCAGCGCGTGTGGGATAAACACCGTTGTTGTTGATGTTTGAGAGCGAAACGAAGAAATTGCTCTTGTCGGTTGCGCCGTCAAACGAAACGCTGTTGTTGAACATCACGCCAGTGTCGAAGTAGTCGCGGATGTTGTTCTTGATAGGCTTGTAGCTCTTGACGCGCTGCGAGTTGTCGTAAACATATCCGTAAACCCTCTCGAGACCGTCGAAGCGCGGTCCCCAAGAGCCGTTCTCTATCTCAACGTGCTCACCGCTCGCGCCCTGACCGAAACGGTTCTGCATCTCAACAAGACGAGACACATTGGAGAACTGGATACCGCCGTTGTAGGTGATGCCGACACCCTTGTCGCGCTTCTTACCCTTCTTGGTGGTAATCATGATAACGCCGTTTGCCGCACGCGAGCCGTAGAGGGCGGTAGCCGCAGCACCCTTGAGGACAGTCATCTCTTCAACGTCGTCAGGGTTGATGGCATTCGCGCCGCTACCGAAGTCCCAGTTGTGGTTAAGCTCATCCTCACTCTGGATTGCCTCATTGCTCATAGGCACACCGTCGATCACATACAGCGGCTGGTTGCTGCCTGCCAACGACTGGAAACCACGGATGATGACCGAGTTGGTCGATCCCGGGTCGCTGTTGTTGGAGATGGACACACCGGCAATCTTTCCCTGCAGGCCCTGCATGATGTTGGCGTTGCGGGTTTCGGTTATCTCATCCGTTTTAACCGCCGTTGCCGAATAACCCAGCGACTTTTCGGAACGCTTGATGCCGAGCGCGGTTACAACCACGCCGCCGAGCACCTTGTCGTTGGATTTGAGAGCGACATTCATCACGCCCTTCACCGGGAGCGTCTGCGCCTCCATTCCGATGAACGAGAAGCGTATCTGCTTTGCAGACGCGGGGAGGTTTGAAAGCGTGAAGCGACCGTCTCCGTCGGTGTTCACGCCGACTGTTGTTCCGGGCACACTCACGCTCACGCCGATCAACGGCTCGCCGTTGTCTGCCGAGGTAACGCGTCCGGTTACGGTCTTGACTTGTGCGTTTACAAGGAGGCACGTGAAGGCTCCCAATAAAAGCATCATCAATTTTTTACCCATAATCTTACTTTTTAGATTAAACTTAGTTTTTGTTATTGTTGTTATATGTATATTCCCTTTTGTGCGCCGCCGTATTTCCGCCGCCTGTCCGCGTCCGAACCACGACCCGCATACATTATATATTATATAGGCAATTTCAATTTCACCATAGGTTACTTCATATATTTTTGCAAAAGTAGGAATTTCCGTTTACAGTGAAAACGCTACATTATGATATTTTTTGTCGGGCAAATGGGTGTTTTTCTCTCTTTTTTAACAAAACGGCACGACATTGCGCCGTTTTTCCCATTTTTTCGCACCATCCGCCTTTTCTCAAACGTAAACAGGAAACTTAAAAATGACAAAACGACACAATGTTAAAATTTCGGCGGAAATCGCCATATAGAAACTTTTTTACACGTTCGTTTGAATTTTGCAAGTTCGGGATTGCATTTTTATTATATCCGTATCTTTCAACAGTCTCCCGCAATAAGGCCTCCTGCAAAGCATGAAAAGGAGAAACACCGCATTGGCAGAAGATAGGTTTTGTCAAAAAAAACTGCTGTTTTTGTGACATTCCCGGAGCTTGGCGATATAAAATACCGGAAGGTTGCAACTTTTCGGGGCGTGCTTGCGGGTTTCACTAAACATTCGGGCGGCAGATGGCGGGGATGCGGAAGCAGTTCATGCGGTGGCGTACAGGGGCGGTTGCCACCGCCCCTGCAATTGGCGCAAGACGCAAATCCGACCGCCCTTTCCGGAACATCCCGAAAACTACATAGGATGCAGGAAAAACTATGTCCTATGCAGGAAAAATTATGTCTGATATAATCCAAACTACATCAGACCTTTTTTTGCCGCTTACAAGTGCAAGATTTTCAACAACTTACGCAGCCAACCACAAATCAATTCAATTGGTTGCGTTTCAGCGTGTTGTGCTATTCCTGCCGTGTTTCGCCAAAATCATTTCGGGACGGGTTTTGTGGCTTCGGCGAGCCACCGCCTTACGGAGGCGTCCTTTATAAGCGGCATGAGTCGTTCCCTGACCGTTGCATGATAGTTGTTGAGCCATTCCAGCTCGCCGGCGGTCATAAGCCCGAAGTCTATCGGCTTGGTGTCGATTGGGCAAAGGGTGAGCGGCTCGAACTTCAGGAACTTGCCGAACTGCGACTCTCCTGCCGGCACTATGAGCAGCGTGTTTTCGGTGCGCACGCCAAACTTGCCCTCGCAGTATATCCCCGGTTCGTCGGTAACCGTCATTCCTGCGCGGAGCGGCGCGGGCATATAGTTCATGCGTATCTGGTGAGGGCCTTCGTGCACGTTCAGGTATGAGCCTACGCCATGCCCTGTGCCGTGTCCGTAGTTCATAAGATGCCTCCACATTGCACAGCGTGCCGTGCAGTCGATCTGCGTTCCGCTTGCGCCGTCGGGAAACACGCATTCCGACAGGGCTATGTGGCCTTTCAAAACGAGGGTGTAAACCTTTTTCTCCTCCTCCGTGGGAGTGCCGAGGGCTATGGTGCGCGTTATGTCGGTTGTTCCGTCGCTGTATTGCGCCCCGGAGTCGATCAAGATGAAACTGCGCCGTTCAAGTTTCACATCGGAAGCCTTGTCGGCCTCGTAATGCACTATCGCGCCGTGCGCTCCATAGGCGGCTATGGTGGCGAAGCTCAGTCCCCGGTAAAGTTCCTGCCCCGCCCGCAGGGAGGTGAGCAGCCTGTCCACGCCCATTTCGGTTATGCCCTTTTCCACTTCCCCATTCAGGCGGCTGAGGAACGTAACCATCGCCACGCCGTCGCGCAGCATGGCGTTGTGGAAGCCGTCAATCTCCGCCTTGTTCTTTATGGCTTTAAGTTCGCAGGCAACCGAAGGGGCGGCAACACATTCGCCGTCAGCGTAGAGCGACAGTACGGCGCAATTCGCCTTGTCGGAAACCATTGTGCGGCGGGCGCGGAGTTCCCTTACGGTTTCGCCCACGCTTTCGTACGGCTGTGTCTCCACCCCTTCCGCAGCAAGGTATTCCATGACCTCGGGGGAAAGTTTTCCGGGACTGGCAAAGAGGACCGATTGTTTGTTGGAAATCAGAAGATATGAGACGAACACCGGGTTGCACTCCACATCGCTGCCGCGCAGGTTGAGCGTCCATGCAATCTCGTCGAGGGCGGTGATGAGCATTGCATCACAGCCAGCCCCCTGCGCTCTGGCGAGCAGCCGCCGTATCTTGCTGCGGCAGCTCTCCCCGGCATATTCCAACGGATGCACCTTGATTTTGCCTTCGGGAAGCGCGGGGCGGTTTTCCCACACCTCTGCGAACGGGTCGCCGCAAAGGGCGACTGATATTCCCTTGGGCGAAAGCACGTTTTCGAGCGCGCCGCGCATTGCCGGAGTGGCCACGTTGCCGTCAACGCCCACCCTGCCCCCACGGGCGAGCGTGGCGGCGAGCCACTGCCCTACCGGCGGCGTTTCGGGAAGCCCATCCTTCATCAGCACAAAGGGCGTGCCTTCGAGCTGCTGCGCGGCGGCGAGAAAATAGCGCGAGTCGGTCCACAAAGCCGCACTGCCGAGGGTTACGACAGCCGTCCCCGCCGAGCCGCTGAAGCCCGAAATCCATTGCCGGCACTGCCAGTGGGCGGGAGTGTACTCGCTCATGTGCGGATCGTTTGAGGGAACTATGAACGCATCGAGGCCGTTTCGCCTCATGTACCCGCGCAGTTTTTCCACGCGGCGTGTGATGTTGCCGTTTTCTTTCATCTTGCGTTAATTTGCTGACGCTAAGTTACGCTTTTTTATTGTGGCTCACGCTCCAAACGGCAATAATACTTGCCTGCAAGTTGACGAAACGGCACATAACTGTTAAAATTGCGCGAAAAAGCCCAATGATTATTGAAAAACTTGCTAATTTTGTCGCGCAATAAAAAGAATCATGCCTAACTCTGACGAAAATAAAAAGCCAATTGACGTAAGAAAGGTTCTCGAGTCGAAAATGGGCGGCAAAGTCCGTTTTGTGCCGAAGTGCGTGCTGAACTGGCTGCGCAAAATCCTGCACGAGGACGAGATAAACGAGTATCTGGAAAGCGTGAAGGACATCAAGGGGGCGAAATGGCTTGACGCCACGCGCAAATATCTTGACATGCGCATAACGATTGAGGGGGAGGAGAATTTCCCGCCGGCGGAAAACGGGCCATACACCTTTGTGTGCAACCACCCGCTCGGAGGCCCCGACGGCATAGGCATAGGCGCGGTGCTCGCGGAGCATTACGGGGAGAAACTCAAGTATCTTGTGAACGACTTCCTGCTGTTCCTCCCGGGGCTGAAGCCGCTTTGCATCCCCATAAACAAGACCGGGGGGCAGAGCCGCAACCTTCCGCAGCTCGTCAAGGAGGGCTTTGAAAGCGACGACAACATATTCATGTTCCCCGCCGGGCTTTGCTCGCGCCGCCACGGCGGAGTGATCCACGACCTTGCGTGGAAAAAGACATTCATCGTGAGGAGCGTGGCGGCGAAGAGGGACGTGGTGCCGATGCACTTCAGCGGCAGGAACTCCAACCGCTTTTACCGCATCGCCAGGCTTTGCGAGATTTTCCGCTCGCCGGTGAACTTCGCCATGCTTTTCCTTGCCGACGAAACCTATCTCAACCGCCACAAGGACTTTGTGCTTAAAGTGGGCAAGCCTATCCCATGGCAGACGTTCGACAAGTCGAAGACGGCGGCGGAATGGGCGGCGTATGTTGAGAGCATCTGCTACAGCCTGTGAGGCGGGCGGCATATTAATATAAGAATACATAACCGTTAGATGGAAGAGAGAATAATTGATCCAGTTCCGCGTGAGCTTCTTGCCAAAGAGCTCACCCCGGACCGCTGTTTGCGCCATACCAACAAACGCGCCAATGAGATTTATGTCGTAACCTACCAGAACGCGCCCAATGTGGTGCGCGAGATAGGCCGCCTGCGTGAGATAGCGTTCCGCGCTGCGGGCGGCGGCACCGGCAAGAGCTGCGACCTCGACGAGTTCGACACAATGGACGTGCCATACCGCCAGCTGATTGTGTGGAACCCCGAAACGCAGGAAATACTCGGCGGCTACCGCTACCTGCCCGGCTCGCTTTTCAAAATGGGCGATGACGGGCAGCCCCTGCTCGCAACAAGCCACATGTTCCGTTTCTCCGAAAACTTCATAAAGAACTATATGCCCTACACGGTGGAGCTTGGGCGCTCGTTCGTAGCCGTGGAATACCAAAGCACGCGCCCCGGCTCGCGCGGGCTGTTCACCCTCGACAATCTGTGGGACGGTCTCGGCGCGCTGACGTTCCTTGTGGAAGGGATGAGATACTTCTTCGGCAAGATGACAATGTACCCCTCGTTCGACAGAAAGGGCCGCGACATGATACTGTTCTTCCTGCAAAAATACTTTGGCGACAAGGACAACCTTGTAACGGCGATGAACCCAATACAGATTGACACCGACCGCAATTACCTGCAACAGCTTTTCAGCGGCTCGAACTTCAAGGAGGATTACAGGATTCTGAACACCGAGGTGAGGAAGCTGGGCTTCAACATTCCGCCATTGGTCAACGCATACATGGGTCTCAGCCCCACGATGAGGATGTTCGGCACGGCGGTGAACGACACGTTCGGAAACGTGGAGGAGACGGGAATCCTCATTGACGTTGACGAGATTTTCGAAGAGAAGCGCCTGCGCCACATAAACACCTTCGTGCAGAAGAACCCCGACTCGCTCTCCATTCTGCGCGATGTGCTCAAAGCCCCGGGCAACAAGCGGCACTGAAAACGGCACAAGGCCTTTGCGCGTTTTGCACAAAGGCTTTTTTGTACCCCCCACGGCGCGGCGGCAGCCGCATTGCCGGCGAAAAAAAACGTATTTCACGATTTTGACAAAAAGAATAATTATATTTGCAACACAAAAGATTTCACTCACCTAAATTCATGACGGAATGAAAAAGATTGCCGCAGCCTTCGCGCTGCTGATGTTTGCACTTACAGCGGGCTTCGCCCAAACCAAAGGGATTGTCGTGGACATTTGGCCCGACGGGCTCCCGAACACTAACGGCATGGAC
>CAKRMO010000046.1 GCA_934364765.1 uncultured Bacteroidaceae bacterium
CTTCAAGATGGACTTGAACCAACGACCCCCTGATTAACAGTCAGGTGCTCTAACCAACTGAGCTATTGAAGCAGTTTTGCCTGAAAAGCGATGCAAATTTACGGGATTTTTTTTTACCGCCAAAGTTTATGGCGAAAAAAATGCCGTTTTGCCGTTATTTTTTGTCTTTGCCGCCTGTTTGGGCTGTTTTGATGCGCGGTTTGCGGCGTTGGCGGTTGAAGTTGCGGCAGCTTTGCCGTATGTCGAGCTTCATTGTATACAGTGCCAGCAAAAGGTAGCACAGAGCCTGAATCCACAGCCCGATGTATTCAAAGCTTACCTGCGACAGCCTTGCGCCCTCGTTTGTCATCCTAACAAATCCGTTTATCCCGAATGTGGAGGGGAACAGGTATGCCACGCCTTTCCAGAACGGCGGCACGGCGCTCCATGGCCACGATATTCCGGAGATGAACAGCAGCACGAGCGAGGAGAAAAGTATGACCATCATGCTCGACTCGCGGGTTTTCACAAAGTGGGACACAACTATCGACATGAACGCCACTGCAAGCAAGTAGGGCGTGAGGAACGCCGCCACGTCGCCGAAATGCGCAAGGCGGTTGAAGTGGAAGAGCATCGGCGTTATGCCTAGCACGTAGAAGGCGTTGGCGATATGCACGGGTATGTAGCACAGGGCGCGCCCCATCACTATTTCAAACGTCCCCCCGGCGTGGCGCGCTATGGGGCGGAAAAGGCGGAACCTGTTCTTTTCGCGCAGCGTTCCGGCGTTTATGCCCACGCCGAGCAGCATTGTCTGCTGGAGTATCATCATCAGCACGGCGGGCAGCAGGTAGGACGCAACGCCGGTTGTGGGGTTGAAGAGGTTCACCTCCTCATATTTCAGCGGCGCGGCGGTGAGCGCGTCCTGGCGGTCGGTTGTGTTTCCGGCCTGCCTTATCTTTATGTCGGCGTTCATCTTCAGCGACACGTCGGTGTTGGCTATGGAGAACTGGCGGAAGTAAAGCAGCGTGCTTGCGTCGCTGAAGGCGTAAACGTATGCCTGTCTGCCCGTGTTTATGTTTTTGCTGAAATCTGGGGGGATGCGCACAATTCCGTAAACCTTGCCCCGCCTCATGAGTTCCTGCGCGGATTTCAGGTCGGCGGGCATCTGCGTTACGTTGGTGTACTGCGAAGCGTCAAGACTGCGGGCATATTGCCGCGAGAGGCTTGAGTTGCTTTCATCGACAACGGCTACGGGGATGTCGCGCACAATCTCGTTGTTGTATATAAAGGAATACAGCAGCGGATAGCCCGGCGGCACGAGAACCATGAACACCAGCACCGCCTCGTCGCGGAACGCCGTGTTGAGTTCGTGTATCCAGACAAACGCGGTCTCGGACACCGTGCGCCAGAACCTTTTCGCTATTTTTCGCAGGATGCTCATGTCATGGTTCGTATTTGTATGTGAGCAGCACGCCTTTCAGCCTGTACATCACCGTGAGCGGAAGCAGCACGAAGAACAGCAGGAAGAGAATGTGGTCGAGGCAGTAGAAAGCCGGGTATCCGTTCAACGCCCTGCACGCGTATATCTGGAAATAATGCCTAAGCGGAAAGCACAGTGCCAGAGCCTTGAGCGACGGCTGCATGCTTGTTATGGGGAAAGTGAAGCCCGACATCGACACGCTTACAATGGCCCACAGCGATGCTATGGACATTGCAAAACGGAACTGGGGGATAAGCCCGATGAGGAAAACCCCGAAACCCTGCGAGGCGAGTATGAAAAGGTAAGTCATGGCAAGCATCGCGGGTATGCCGCAGTGGCACGGATATCTCATGACCCCGAACATAAGGAAGTTGTAGAATGTGCCGAGGACGAAGAATATCACGGTTTGCGGCAGGAGCTTTCCCATTATTGCCTTGAATATGGAGTTTCCGGCGAGAAGTATCCATTGCCGTGCCGTGCCGTCTTTAAGTTCCACGCCTATTGAGTAAACGGTTGTGAGGAATATGAAAATCATCAGCGCGGCAGGCACAAGCACGTTGTTGAGATAGATGGAATAGTTCACCCAAGGGTTGCCGACCAAATGTTTCTCCACCACGATGGGCTGCAGAAAGGCGTTGGTGTGCTGATCGTCCACGCCCTTTGCACGGAGTGTGGTGCGCGTCGCCGCGCCTCCCGTAAGTTCGCTCATGGTCTTGAAGTCCTGGAAGGCGAGTGAGGCTGCGGTGAAATAGGCGTAGTTGCAATAATACGAAACTGTGGGCTGGCGTTGCGCCTGAAGGTTCTTGGAGAAGTTTTCGGGAATGAGGAAAGCCCCGTAAATCTTTCCGCGCTGCATCATGTCGCGCATTTCGGAAAAGCTTTGGCAGCGGGCGATTACCTTTGTGTGCTGGAAAGCCTCGATGTTCCTTGTGAGCGAGCGCGATGTTGTTGTGTTGTCAAGGTCAACGATTGCCACGGGCAGCTCGGTGGGAACTCCGCGCCCCATGAGCGTGAGGAAGAACACGAAGCACGCTATGGGCGCGGCAATCATGCAGAACACGTACAGCGGACTTGAGAAAATCCGCCTTGCCTCCCTTTGCGACACTTTCAGTGTGGTTTTCACCCTGCTTGCGAACCCTGCCATTTTTCTGCGGCTTTATCAATTCGGAACTGTGCAGCCTTGCGGCGTCAGTGCTTTATGGGGAAAATTACCGACATCCCCGGACGGAGGCCGCCTGCGCCGTCAATGGGGCGTGCCTTTATCTGGAAAGTTTTCATGTCGTAGGAGCCGGTGGCTTTTGTGGCTTTCCACGCCGCATAGCTCCCCACGTCTTTCATGTAGTATGTGCGCAGGGTGATTTCCTTTCCGCCGAGCGCGGGGACGGTTGCCGTGAAGGTTTTTCCGTTTCCGAAATCTTTCAGCAGGTCTTCGCGCACATTGAACGAAACCCACATTTTTTCCATTATGGATATGTTCATTATCGGTGCGCCGGAGCCGACAAGCTCCCCGGCCTTGGGGAAAATCTCGGTTACCTCGCCGTCGGCCTGTGCGGTGAGCACGGTTTCGTTGATGTATGACCGGACTTCGCTGACAGCCCCTTTGGCGCGGTTTACGAGGGCTTCGGCTGCCGCCTTGTCTTCGCGGCGCGCGCCGTTCACCGCCATGTCGTATTGCGAGCGTGCGGCTTTCTCGGTGGCTATTGCGGCATCGCGCTGGGCTGTGGCCTCGTCGAATTTTTGCGCCGCCACAACCCCTTGCTCGTAGAGGTTCTTTATTCTGGTGTATGTCTTTTGGGCTATCTCCACTCCGGCTTTCGCCTTCTGCCACATGCTGTACGCGCCTTGTATCTGCTCCTTGCGCGCGCCGTTGCGTGCCTCGTCGCTTTGCGCCTGCGCCGCGGCCTCGGCTGCCTGTGCCTGTTGCAGTTTTGCCTCCACGTCGGGTGCGTCGAGGACTACGAGCGTGTCGCCGGCGTGAACGGTGTCGCCCTCCTCAACGAGGAACCTTACAATTCTCGAAGGCACTTTGCTCGAGACGCGGTATTCCTCAACGTCCGCCTGTCCCTCTATGTATTCGGTCGAGGGCTGCAGAAGGATAATGCCCATTACTGCCGTGGCAATTATCACGGCGGTGAAAATCAACAGTCCTATCGAGAGGTTCTTCCTCTCCTTTGTCATCTTAGCCATAGCCTTAAAATTTTCTTATTCCAACGTTCCCAGTGATTTCTTGAGGTAAACCTGCGCGAGGCGTGCGTTTATTTCCGCGTCAATCACCTCGCTGTGGGCCGACACCCAGGCAGTTTGCGCGGCAAGGAGGTCGCTTGTGGGAATCACTCCCTCCTTGAAGCCGGTGTTTGCGGTTTTCATGTTCTCGTCCGCGCTTTCGCAGTTCTTGCGGGCGCGTGCCAGCACCTTCTCCGCCTCCCTCACGCGGAACGACTGCTGGTTCACCTGCAGCTCTATCTTCTCCTTTGCCTCCTCAAGCTCGTATTTTGCGATAACCGCGTCAGCCTTTGCGGCGCGTATCTTGTATTTGTTCTCGCCCCACTCAAAAAGCGGCGCGCTTACCATTACGCCCACGTTGAACATCCCCTTGAACTTGTTTTCAAAGCCGTTGTAAACCGACGGGTTGGTGAGCAGGTAGTTGCCGGTCAGGGCAACCTGCGGAAGAAACTCGGAGCGGGCAATCTGCACCTTTCTGTCATACAGCCTGGTGGCAAGCTCGAGGCTCCTCACTTCGGGGCGGTTCACGTATGCCTGGCTTATGTCGAACGGTGTGCCGCCCTTTGCCGGGGCAATCTGCTCCCTGTTCTCGTCCTCAAGGGTGAAGCTGCTTTCAAGTGGCATTCCGCAAAGCTGGCACAGCACCATGCGCGAGAGCGCAAGCCCGTCGTCCACCTTTGTGAGCGTCATTTCCGCCTCGTTCAGCTTCACGCTCACCGTGAGTCCGTTGGCTTTTGTCGCCACGCCCTCCTTTATCATCTTCTGCATATCGCCGTCGAGACGCCTCAGCAGGTTCACGTAGCTTTCGGCGAGCTTCTTTTTGTTCACCAGCGAAACCACGCGCCAGTATGCCTCGTCAACTTCGAGCACAACCTCCTGCGCCCCGCTGCGGTGCTTCTCCTCGGCAATCTGCCTGGCATAGTTCGTTATGTCGTTGTAGGCGCGTATTTTCCCGCCCATATATATGGGCTGCGTAATGGTGAGTGCGCCGGCGAACATATTGCGCGTGTCGGTTTCAAAGCCCTTGTTTATCCTGTGCCCCACGTCCGAAATCTCGCCAATCACGTTGTTGCCGAACTGTGTGAGCTTGTCGGCAAGCTCGGGGTGGTATTGCTCCACAATCTGCGCCATCGAGCCGAGCGGCTGCGATATTGACGAGCCGAGGTTGTTGAGCCTGTTGCGCGTGGAGTTGTCAAGCAGGTGCGTCTCGCGGCTGTTGCGGAAGTATGCGGCGGTGGCCTTGAGCTTGGGCAGGTAGTTGGTTTTTGCGGCCTTGCTGGTGTAGTCGGCCTTTTCTATTTCCTTTCCGGCAATCAGCAGCCGCTTGTTGTTGGCAAGGGCCATGGAGCGGCAGCTGTCGAGCGAGAGTGTGTTCTGCCCCTGCATGGAGGAGCCGGAAATGAAGGCGAATAGTATAAAGACGATTCTTTTCATACGCGTTTACCGTTTTGTTGGCCCGTGCGGGTTTGATAATAACGGCTGTATGTTACAGCCTGTTTCCAACTGCAAAATTACCGCATTACATTTTCCGCGCAAAATTTTATGCAGGGTATTGGTGTGCAAAAATGCCGCGAAATTATGCAGATATTACCTGCGGCGCAAATCCCTGCCCGATAAAACGTATATTCCCACCATTCGGCGCGGATTTTTGCACATAAACAGCCGTGCGGCTAACAGAGCGGAAAAACTGCATGGGACATGGGAAAAACTATGTCCTATGCAGGAAAAATTATGTCTGATATAATTTAAATTATATCAGACCTTTTTTCTGCCGTTGCAAGCCTCTGAAAAACAAAAACTTACAAAAACATTCCAAAAACAGGCAATCCGTTGAAAGCCAACAGCTTGCGAAAACCGCCCGAATGCGCGCCATATAACGGTCAAAACAGGGATTGCAGCCACTTGGGAATTTGTGTATGCCGTGCGGTGTTGTTTGGAAAACTGTTATATTTGCATTGCAAAGCAAAGACGGAATGGAAGAAAAGAACAACATACCGCAGTTCGTGAACAGCGGCTCGTGCGCAAACTTTTACAAGCTGCGCGAGTGTTATCTGTTCCATTATTCATAAATTGAATTTTCTACCAAGCTGGTACAAAATTATACCAGTGATGCTTATCAAGACTAAAACTGTTATGAAGAACAGAAAAACCAAAAGGGATGAAAGAAAAATATAAGGTGGTTAAACGCAAAATAAGATTTGATGGTCGCAAACCGAACAGTTCGTACAAATGTGAGTATAAAGATAAAAACACATTTGAAATTCTGCGAATTGAATGTGCATTTGGGCTGGAAATGCGGATATATGAGGTAGAATCAAAATATTTGAAAGCCACCTCGAAATCCATACATTTCAAAGCCGAAAAAGATGGGAATTCTTTTGTGATAGAGTGGGTGCCTAAGGATATAGCACCCCATGTCAAGCTTAATAACCTAAGTTCTGAAATTAGGAAAACAGGCGAAATAAGAATGTAAAAGCATAGAAAGAATATGTTACAGGCAAAGTTTAGTGAAATACCGCTATGTAAAAGGCGGTTGTGTCGCTCAGCGGACTGTGTTACATTGCCGCCTGTTGTTTCCCCGATTACCTTACGGAAGGTTTGTCGCGTGAGAATGCAATCGGCGGATGGTGGAGCTTGCTATGGGGGTGGATGGCGGTGTTCGCAGGAGGGGAATATGGTTTTTATTTCCTTGCATGGTATGCGAACGTTACTTATGTGTTGTCTGTCATATGTTTCTTCAAGAACAGGTATGTGCGCTTTAATTGCCTGGCTATGCTGACGGTCGCCTTGGGAGGCTTGTTTTCGTTCTGCCCGAAAATAATCGTTGACGAAGCCATGAACATGAAAAGTTTTGTGTTGGCGGAAGGGTATTACCTGTGGATTGCGAGTTTTGCGGTGCTTTGGGCTGGCGGTGCGGCTTGCCGTCTGCTGGGGCGCAAGTCCTGACGGTCTTTGCCGGGCAGGCAGAATAAAGCCCCGCTTTTGTGGCGGGGCTTGTTATGTTGGCATGGTGCGGGTTTCTTAGTGGCGTTGGCGGCGCACCGACACGCGGGGGCTTCCCGATGATGACGAGCTTGAGCCTTTGGCCTTCTTTTCCTTCACGCTTGTGCTGTTTCCGCTGCGGCGGCTTGAGAGTGTGCGGCTGCGCCTCTCCTTTTTTACGGCTACGGTGTCCTTTTTGATTTTGGCGGAGTCGGTGGAGTCGTTGCCCCAGATGTGCCGTTCGAAGTCGGTGAGCTGTTTCTCAATCTTCTTCTGCTCTTTTGCCAGGGCAGAATCGGTGGTGCAGTAGTTCGCAAGCACCCTGCCCTGAAGGTTGTTTGTCTTGTATATTTTGCCTTGGTAGCGGTTCATGGCGAAATAGTCGTCCGCGCTCATAGTGGATGCGTTGTTGTAGTTGCTTCCCGTGAGCGGCAGCTTGGCGAGGAACGGCGCGATGTCGTCATACTTCACCCAGAACATGGGGTACTTTGCATCCGCCCCGCCGAAGTCATCGGCCCTTTTCAGCACGGGGCAGAGTGCGATAACCTTTGTGTGGTATGTTGCGGTGCGCTGGTCGAAATACGAACTTTCCTTCAGGAAGTATTCAAGCACTTCGGCGGCGGGTATGTCGTTGTCGTTTATGTGCATTCTGCCGTCTTTTGTCTCATAATATATATGGTAGCGGTCGAGAATGTCCTTGGGCTTCACCTGGTTCTTGGCGTCGAAGTTCTCGTTGCCGTTGAGCGAGTAGTCGTAAGCCTTGACCTGCCCGCGCAGTATTAGCTTCATTATGTATGTGAACAGGTTTATCTGGTCTCCCTGCTGCTCGAGCGGGTAGTAGAGCGTTGCGTTTGCGTCTTGCGTCAGGTCGAGCGTGCGGTATATGTCCCTGCGCCACGACACGTCCTTGGGCATATCCGGTGCGGTGGGGAAGTCTGTTTGTGCGCGGTCGTCCGATGTTTTCGCCGCCGTGGCGGCATTTCTTTGCTGGCGCGGCACAAATCTCGGGCGCGAAGGGTTGGCTTTGTTTGCCGTGTCGGCCGCTGCGGCCTTTATGGGCGCGGCGGCGGGCTTTGCCGCAGGCGCGGCGTTCTTTGCGGCGGTTTTTGCCCCGGCAGTCTTTTTTGTCTGCGGCTTGCGCGAGGTGAACGC
>CAKRMO010000047.1 GCA_934364765.1 uncultured Bacteroidaceae bacterium
GATGAAAGCGAGTATCAACGGCACGTCCTTCCTTACGGCTTTCCTTATTGTCATACTGTTCTCCTTGTGTTGATTGAAACCAAACGTACTTATACCAAAATCGCCCGCTGAACTGTCAGCAGGCGATTGGTTGTTGGGATACCCGGACTCGAACCAGGAAAGGCAGGACCAGAATCTGCAGTGTTACCATTACACCATATCCCAAACAAATGTTGAACTCGTCCCGAATTCGATTGCAAAAATAAGGACTTTATTTGAAACCGCAAAATTTCCGCCATATTTTCTTGCAAATATTTTTCGGCGTTCGGGTTTTCAAACAAAGAAACTGTTTTTATTTTTCGCCTAATGGTTTGGAATGCCTTTTTGAGGCAGGTTCGTCATTCTGATGAGGAAGATAGCGGGCTATCTGACGAAGAAGACGGGCGGACATGGCCAAAAATGCGTCCAAAGCATAGGTGAAAGCAAGATAACATTAATAATATCGTAATATGAAAAAATCAAAACTGTTTCAACATTTAAGTGCATTCAAGGCGGTATATGCGTAAAAACATCTACCTTTGCAGCCAATACATATAAATAATAGATGGACAATACAAAAGAACTCCTCAAAAACATCATTGAAGGCATTCAGGACAAGAAAGGAAGCAAAATCACCGTGGTGGACCTCACTGACATAGAGACGAGCATCTGCCGGTACTTCGTTATATGCCAGGGAAATTCGGCAAACCAAACTACAGCCATAACAAAGTCGGTGGGAGACAGGCTGCGCGAAAAATGCGACACAAAGCCGTTTGCCGTTTCGGGAGTTGAGAACGGCGTGTGGATTGTAATGGACTACAACGACATCTTCGTACACATATTCCAGCCCGAAGAGAGGAATTTCTACGACCTCGAACACCTTTGGGCCGACGCCAAGCTGACAAACATCCCCGACATTGAATAACAACAGGAAATGAACCCTCAAAATCCAAGACCCAAACAGAATATGCCCAAGTTCAACCTGAATTGGGTTTACATTATCATATTAGGCGTGCTCGGCTTCATGTGGTTCAGCGGAGCCGGCGGCGGAAGCAGCATAGACCGCGATGTGGACTACACCGTATTCAAGAGCTACGTGGCGAAAGGCTATGCCAAGCGCCTGGAGGTGAACAAGGGCGACGGCACATTGAAGATGTACGTTGACGGGAAACACATCCGCGACGTGTTCGGCACAGACTCAAAGCAAACCGGCAAAGCCCCGACCGTTTCGACAAAATACCCGTCGGTTGACAAGGTGGAGGACTTCATTGATGCCGAAACCCAGGCCGGGCATTTCAAAGGACACGTCTCCTACATACAGGACTCCAACATGTTTTTGAACATACTGATAAACCTGCTGCCTATACTGCTGCTCGTGGCCCTGTGGTTGTTTTTCATGCGCAGGATGGGCAGCGGCGGCGGAAGCGGAGGCGTGTTCAACGTAGGCAAAAGCAAGGCGCAGCTCTTCGAGAAAAAGCAAGGCAAGCACATAACGTTCAAGGACGTTGCAGGGCAGGAAGGCGCAAAGCGCGAGGTGCAGGAAATTGTTGACTTCCTCAAGAACCCGAAGAAATACACCGACCTCGGCGGAAAAATACCAAGAGGCGCACTGCTTGTAGGCCCTCCGGGAACAGGAAAGACTCTTCTCGCCAAAGCCGTTGCCGGCGAGGCCGACGTGCCGTTCTTCTCGATTTCGGGAAGCGACTTTGTGGAAATGTTCGTTGGCGTGGGCGCAAGCCGCGTGCGCGACCTGTTCAGGCAGGCTAAGGAAAAAGCGCCTTCAATAATATTCATAGACGAGATTGACGCCGTTGGCCGCGCACGCGGAAAGAACCCCGCTATGGGCGGAAACGACGAGCGCGAGAACACGCTGAACCAACTGCTGACCGAAATGGACGGCTTCAGCCCTAATTCGGGAGTGATAGTGATGGCGGCGACAAACCGCGTTGACATTCTCGACAAGGCTTTGTTGAGAGCCGGGCGTTTTGACAGGCAGATACACGTTGACCTGCCCGACCTCAGCGAGAGAAAGGCGATATTCCTCGTGCACATGAAGCCGCTGAAAATGGACAAGACCGTTGACGTGGACCTGATGGCAAGACAAACGCCGGGATTTTCGGGAGCTGACATTGCGAATGTGTGCAACGAGGCGGCGCTTATCGCAGCACGCCACAACAAACACGCCATCGGGATGCAGGACTTCCTTGACGCCGTTGACAGGATTATAGGCGGGCTGGAGAAGAAGACAAAGGTGATGACGCAGGAGGAGAAGCACACCATCGCCCTGCACGAGGCGGGACACGCCACCATATCGTGGTTCCTGCAATATGCAAGCCCGCTCGTAAAGGTTACGATAGTGCCGCGAGGACAGGCTCTCGGGGCGGCGTGGTATCTGCCCGAAGAAAGAAACATCACCACCAAGGAGCAAATGGAAGACGAAATGTGCGCCACACTCGGCGGACGCGCCGCAGAGGAACTGTTTACCGGGCACATCTCCACAGGCGCGCTCAACGACCTTGAGACCGTAACCAAACGCGCATACGGAATGGTGGCGTACCTCGGCATGAGCGAAAAGCTGTATAACCTCTGCTATTACAACAACCAGGAATACCAGTTCGAGAAACCGTACTCCGACAAAACCGCCGAGACCATCGACAGCGAGGTTTCCGCCCTAATTTCGCGCCAATACGAAAGGGCGAAACAGATATTGGAGGAGCACAAGTCGGGACACGCAAAACTTGCCGCCGTGCTTGAGGAGCGCGAGGTTATTTTCGCAAAAGACGTTGAGGAGATATTCGGAAAACGCCCGTGGGCAAGCCGCGCCGACGAGATATTGCAGGAAGAGCAGGAGCAACTGGCGAAAAATTCCGGCAAAGACGAAGACAACATCGCCAAGGCAGGGAAACTGGCCGGCGAAAACAACAAAGAGGTGGAATAATAAAGGTGTAAAACGATGAGCAATCTCGCCACACGCACAATATCGGGCATTCTTTTCGTAATCGTTACCGTTGCCGCAATATGCAGCGGCGCAGTGTCGTTCGTGGTGCTTTACGCCGCAATCTCGGCTGTATGCGTGTGGGAGTTCTGCACCCTTGTAAACAACAGGAAAGGCTTGCAGGTGAACCGCATGATTTGCACCGTGGCGGCGGTGTATCTTTTCCTTGCCGTCATGGCTTTCACCACGGCCGCCGCAGGGGCTATGATTTTTGTGCCATACGTTCTGACAACCGTTTACCTGCTGATAAGCGAACTCTACCTCAAACGCCCAAATCCTTTGGGCAATTGGGCGATGGCCTTTGCCTCCCAGCTCTACATCGCCCTGCCCATGGCGTTAATCAACGTCATAGCCTTCCGCACAGACCCCTATTATGCAAGCGTCAGCTATGTGTATGCCTTCCCCCTCGCCGTAATGGTTTTTCTTTGGATGAACGACATGGGGGCCTACTGCTTCGGTTCACTGTTGCAGAAATACATGCCGCTAAAACTGTTCCCGTCCATAAGCCCTCACAAATCGTGGATTGGCAGCATCGGCGGCGCAATGCTCACTCTCGCCTCCTCTCTCGTGTTCGCCCACTGCTTCCCCGTGATGCCTCTGCCAAGATGGCTGGGAATGGCAGCCGTGGTTGTGGTGTTCGGAACGTGGGGCGACTTGGTGGAAAGCCAGCTCAAACGCACCCTCGGCGTTAAGGACAGCGGGAAGTTCCTGCCCGGACACGGCGGTGCGCTCGACCGTTTCGACAGCTCCCTGCTCGCCATACCGTGCGTGGTCATCTACTTCTACACCCTTGAATTAATGTAACGGCACATGAAAAAATTGCTTGCACTGTTCTGGATTATCTCTTCCGCCGTTTCGCTGAACGCACAAATAGCGGAAAGCGAAGAGGCGGAATGGCCGCGCGAAATTGAGCCAAGCAAAGACATTGTAAGCAAGAAACAACTTGGGAAAGACCAGATACGCATTGCCACATACAGCATCATGCCCGAGACAACGCCGCCGCCAAACAGGCTCGAACGGTGGAAAAGCAGGATTACGCAAATCAAACATCTTGTCAAAGACTGCCACATAGACATTGTAGGGACGCAAAGGGCTTTTTCATGGCAGATTTCCCAACTTGCCAAACAGTGCGGCTATTCCACCGTCTCAAAGCCCGACAGCACCCCCCACGCAATTCTTTACAACCCGGAAAGATTCAAACTGAAGGCGTGGGGGCAAATCAGCCTCACGCAAGAGAACAATTACGGCGCAACGCCCCGCTCATGCACATGGGCAAAGTTCAAGGAAACCGAAGGCAGGAAAACATTCTATGTGTTCAACGCCTGTCTGCGCACGGCAAAAGAGGCGGAAACCCTGTTGCAGCAAATCAGGAAGATTGCCAAAAACAAACCGGCGATAGTAACCGCCGACCTTTTTGCGCAGCAATACAAACCCGCCCCTGCCGCCATAAGAAACAAAATGAAGGACGCGCACGACATTGCGCTGCACCGCATTGGCAAGGACGGCACTTACCACAATTTCAGGACGCTCAACCCCATACGCAGGATGGACTACATATTCCTCACGCCCCACTTCACCGTTGACGAATACGATGCCGTTGACGAGGAACTGAAGACAATACGCCCGGGTTCAGACCACCTGCCGGTAGTGGCAGACCTCACGATACGCTGAAAGCATCCCGCCAAAAGCCTCTTTTTACGTAAAGGTATATTTGCGCAATGCGTTTTGAGCTGTAATGCACATGGCGTATGCAACACGCGACACAAACGCATTGAACGCTATAAATCAAAGAATTGCACCACCGTAGGGGCGTATTGCATACGCCTTGATTTGCGCCGGTTTGCAATGTTGCGGCAATGGTTCGCGGTGTGGTTCGTGCCGTGGTATAAAGGGCGTATGCAATACGCCCATACAAATGGCGCAAAACCAATACCGCTAAAATTACATTTGATGCAGAAAAAACTACGTCCTATGCAGGAAAAATTATATCAGACATAATCCAGACTACATCAGACCTTTTTTTGCCGCTTTCAAGCACCTGATAAACAAATCATTACAGCGGGCATTCTTTCTTTGGGCATCGCTCTGTAAACCAGCATTTTATATATGTTTTGGCATTTTCGCCGCCTCGCCGGCAAAAAGCCAACCCTCAAGGATACGCCACGAATAACGCGGGGCATGCCCGGCTTCCATGGTTTGCTGTCCCGAACCATGCGATTTGCGTTCAGGCACATGGAATAATCGCCGTTTCACACCACACACATAAAATAAATTGACTACCTTTGCACATAGCGAACTGTCTTAGTCATGCCTTTGGCTGCTGGAGTTCAGTGCTGACGTACTATGAATAAGAACAGAACACAATTCGCAAGTCCGCTATCCGCGCCACATGGTGCGGTGTCCCCCAAAATTGCCCAACGCCCAACGCCAAATGCAGGATAAGGACAAAACCCACTGGTTTCCGATGAGAGTAACCTACGGCAGGCAGCTGAAAACAAAAGAATTCCTCGACAGCGAAAACATCGAGAACTTCCTGCCAATGGCGCAAAAAACCACAAAAAAGAACAACCGCATAAAGCACGAAACCGTGCCGGCCATAAGCAACCTGATTTTTGTGCGCAGCACAATGAACCTCCTGAACACGCTCAAGAAAACAAAAGCCGAAGCCGAACCGCTGCGATACATGACATACCGCCCCACCACAAAGGACGCACCCCTTGAAACAATCACCGTCCCCGACAGCCAGATGGACAACTTCATCAAAGTTGCGTCAGGCCCGGAAGACGAGTTCACATATCTGAAACCCGAAGAGCTCACCGGGAAAGAAAACGGCAGGGTCGTGATAACCTCCGGCCCGTTCAAGGGCGTGGAGGGCGTGATAAAGCGCATACACGGCAACAAGCGCGTGGTTGTGGAAATAGAGTCGGTGGGCGGGATATGCATAAACTTCGTTCCCAAATCATGCATGATGCTTTTAGGCCAAAAGGAGGACAGACAATGGTGATACACGTGGCTAACCCAATTTACGATTCGGTGTTCAAATACCTCATAGAGGACGAGCGCATTGCGAAAACCATACTTTCCGCCCTGCTGAAAAAGGAGGTGGCGGAAGTGAAAGTGCGCCGCCACGAATACAGCAACGGAAGCCGCGACAAGATTTCAATGTTCCGCATTGACTTCGGGGCGCAGGTAAGGGAGGCGGACGGCACGCTGAAGCTGATACTCATAGAACTGCAGAAGACATGGCTCGAAACGGAGACACTCAGGTTCCGCCAGTATCTCGGCGCGCAGTACGCAAACCCGGAAAACATCCTGAAAGACGAAAACCCCGACGGCTTCGCCATACCGATGGTTACGGTATATCTGCTGGGACACCGCGTGGGCGACATAAAAGAGCCGGTAATATACGTAAACCACCAGTCGCTCGACTACAACGGCAACGTTGTCTCCGAAGGAATGCCCGACCCTTTCATCGAGAGCCTGAACCACAACAGCATCATCGTGCAGATACCCCTGCTTCACGGGCAGGTGAACAACAGGCTTGAGGAGGTGCTGAGCGTGTTCGACCAGACACGCAAGGACAGCCACAACCGCCAGGTGCTCAACGTTGACGAGAGCCTGTACGCCCACGACGACGACATGATGTACATCCTGCGCAGGCTGCTTGCGGCAGCCTCTGACAGCAAGCTGCGACAGGACATGAACGTGGAGGACGAATACTTCGCCGCCATAGAGAACAGGGACACCGCGATAATGAACCGCGACAAAATCATCGCACAAAAGGACGCACAAATAAACAAACAAAACGAGCAAATAAGCGAAAAGAATGCGCAGATAAGCGAAAAGAATGCGCAGATAAACGAGAAAAACAAACAAATACGCCGAATGTTACAGGCATTGGTAAACTCTGGCACTGCAATAGAAGACCTGCCGGCAATTACGCAACTTGCCCCAAGCCTGATAAAAGAACTGCTCAGCAACAAAGAATAAAAGCAAGGGGGACTTGGCAAAAAGCGACTATACGAACATGAACATCAAGAAATATCGCCTTACAGCAACGGAAGAACCGTCTGACGCAATGCTTCACGAATTGATGAGACAGGTGGCGTGTTCCGCACAGCAAAGCTCTGCCAATGCAAGAAACCATCAATCAGATTCGCAATCAGTGGAAAACCAAGGCAAACAGCTCACATCGATAATGAGCAAATTGCATCGTCATGTTTTGTGTTTAGTGGCAGGTCCTAACGGAGTGTGAAAAATTTCCACGACAGAAAAGCTGCTTGCTAACGAATGGACTGTATAGCTTTTATTAAAACAGCAATACCCACGATATGACTAAACAACAGATCAACAGCAAAGACGGCACCGATACAAAATTACGGCTTATGTCTAAAATGCGAAAGCCCTTTTCATGATAAGAAACGAAAAAGGAAATAAGATATAAATAGAAAAGCAACTCTGTAGGGATTTAATATGCCACAAGTTTCCGAAAATAACAAGCGCATTACCAAGAACACTATACTATTATACTTTAGGATGTTCTTTACAATGGTCATTTCGTTTTATACATCAAGAGTTGTACTTAAAACTTTAGGTATTGAAGATTATGGCATCTACAACGTAGTGGGGGGAGTCGTCTCCTTTTTTGATTTCATCAAAGCCTCTATGGCAGGAAGC
>CAKRMO010000048.1 GCA_934364765.1 uncultured Bacteroidaceae bacterium
CTTACCGGGCCCGAAATCAAACGCCTGTTCGTTGACCTTAAGAAATAAAGGCGGCGCAACAAGCCATATACGAAAAATCCCGCACCCCAAGTTTGGGGTGCGGGATTTTTGTTGCCGCCGGTTGCGATGCGGCTTGGGCGGTAGTATTTTGGGCGCATGCCATACGCCCCTGCAAATCGCGCTAACCCCAAACCGGCAACCCTTTTCCTAACTCCCAAAAAACTACATCGGATGTAGGAAAAACTATGTCCTATGCAGGAAAAATTATGTCTGATATAATTCAAATTACATCAGACCTTTTTTTCGCCACTCGTAATGCCGTGAGAAACAATTACTTGCACGAATTTTTCAAAACAGGATAAAACTTCTGTAAATCAGACATTTATGTCGTATTCTCATTTTCCGCAAAAAAGCGCCGTGAGCGGTTTGCCGCCAGCGGCGTTTGGTCAGCCAAGCATGAGTTGGTAAATCTCGCGGGTGTCGTCCGGGGTCAGCGGGTAATAGTTTCCCACCGGGTTACCCTTGTGGGCGTGGAGGCTCTTTACGAGCAGGTCGATGTCGGGATTGCTTACTCCGAGTTCAGCAAGCGTTACAGGCATTCCTATCGATTTGAGGAATTTCCTGAAGCGCGATATGCCTTCGAGCGCGTCCTTTTTGTCATCTCCCGAATTTGCCACGTTCCAAACCGTGTGTGCAAGTTTGGCTATTTTCCTTGCGTTGTGCGATGCCATGAAAGTCTGATACGCGGGCGAAACCACCGCCAGCCCCGCTCCGTGGGTTACTCCGTATATTGCGCTGAGTTCGTGTTCCAGAAAGTGGGATGTCCAGTCCTCAACTACCCCTGTGCCGCAGATGCCGTTGTGCGCAAGCGTGCCGCTCCACATCAGGTTCGCCCGCAGGTCGTAGTCATCGGGCTTGGCAAGCACTTTGGGCACGAGCGCGATTATCGTGCGCAGCAGTGTCTCGGATATGTTGTCGGTAACGTCGGTGGCGGCAGTGTTGTTGAAGTACCGCTCCAGAATATGCGCCATCATGTCCGTAGCCCCGGCGGCAGTCTGGTAGGGCGGGAGGGTGAACGTAAGCTCCGGGTTCATCAGCGCAAATTTCGGGCGCAGGGCACGCGGGGTTTTAAGGCTTATCTTTTGCAGGCCATCGAGCTTTGTTATGACGCTGTTGCCCGAACCTTCGCTCCCGGCGGCGGGAATTGTAAGCACAACGCCTACCGGCAATGCCTTTTCGAGCGTTTTCCTTCCAGCCCAAAAGTCCCAGAAGTCGCCGTCGTATATCGCCCCTGCCGCAATGGCCTTTGCCGCGTCTATAACGCTTCCTCCGCCAACGGCAAGCATCATTTGGGCGTTGACCTTGCGTGCCATTTCTATTCCTTCGTAAACCTCCTTGTCGGTTGGGTTTGGCTGTATTCCCCCGAGGGTTGTGAACTCCACGCCCGCCTTTTTCAGCGAGTCTTCAACACGCGCCAGCACTCCGCTTCTCACCGCGCTTCCGCCGCCGTAAACAACCACAACGCGGCGTGCGCCATATCTTGCGGCGCATTCGCCGGCTTCGTTTTCCGCGCCGCGCCCGAAACGGAACTCGGTGGGGCTGTAAAACAGGAAATTGTCCATGAAATGTATGTCTTTGTCCTTATTTTTGTTCTTTTTCGGCTGTCAGCACAATGTATGGCGACAACAGGCGCGAGGGGATGGGGAAAAGTTTGATGGCGTGGCTGAACAGCTTGACCACCTTGCGCGCCAGCTTGTTTTTAATGCCTTTCTGCGGTTCGAGCCACAGCATGGGCTTGCGCGTGTATTCCACTTTTGCGTTCTTCAGGGGAAGCGAGGCAAGGATGTCGCGCAGCCGCTGCGGTATCATCGAGCTGATGTTGTGGGCGTCGTAGTTGCGGCGGTCGAAGGTGCGCTGCACCCATCCGTTAAGCCCCCTGAAGTTAGGCAGGGCAATGAACAGCGTGCCGCCGGGCTTCACCAAATCCGCGTGGCGGCGTATGACGTCGGCGGTGTCGTCAAAGTGCTCTATGAAGCCTATTGAGAAAACAAGGTCATACTGTTTCCCGGGCTCGAAGGCGAAGAAGTCGCTTTCGATGTATTGCACGTCGCCCTTCCTGAAGCCGTTGCTTTCCTCCAGCCCGTTGATTATTTCCGGGTCAACATAGAAGTCAAGAAGCGTGGGGCTGTATCCGAGCCGCTTGAAGTAAAGCGACATTGTGCCGGGAAAGCCGCCAATCTCTATTGAAGTCTTTCCGCTGCCGTTTTGCATGGACGGCGTGAAATATCTGTCAAACTCCGAATGCGCCGGAACCTTTTCGTATATGTAGTTGCTCCAGTATTCCTTCCAGAAGTTGCGGTCGGTAAGGTTGTTCATGGTTATTGTAATTTTCTTTTAAGCTTGTTGATATGATACATCCCCATCACCCACGCCTTGTGCAGCTTGCTGTTGTAGCGGCGGTACATCCGCTCGAATTTCAGCCGCGCCAGCGGGCATTCCTCTATGACGTTGGGGCGGAAGCATGAGACTTCCCCTTCGTACAGTTCGGTTGGAATTAATTCGCCTCCGCCGCAGTTTGTGCCGGTTTCGTCAAAGCCGTTGTTTGCCACCAGGGATTTTCCGGCGTTTGCGGCGAGCATTCCGTTAATGAGCAGGGACGCTTTCCAGCGTATCGCCCACGAGTTGTTCAGCCCTGCAATCTGCCTTTTGAGCATCCGCGTGAAAGGGTACGCTCCCTCGAAGTCGAAGGCTTTTGTGAGGTTCTTTTCGCGCAGTGTGCGGAGCAGTTTCTCGCCCGACGGCTCGAATTTGTCCCATGCGCGTTTCCACGTGGCCCAGCCCCAGCTGTCGGCGTGGCTTATCAGGAATGTGTCGGGCAGCCCGCGCATCTTGAAAAGATGTCCGTGGACGTTGCCCACGCGCTCGTCGTCTTGGAAAATGTCGAGTGCCGTGTTCATGAATTTCAGGAAGCATGGCGAGAAAACAAGGTCGTCTTCCACCACGATTACACGCCCATAGCGGTTGACCACGTCTGTTACCCCGGCAATCACAGAGTTTGCCAGCCCCCGGTTTTCCGATGCCTCGCGAACCGTAACCGACTTGAACCCGCTGATGCCTTTTGCAAAGCGGCGCGTTTCCTCAACTTTTTCCCTGTCGCGGCTGTCTTTCCACCCGTCGCAAAACACAAAAATGTCGGTGTGGCTTGCCTGCGGATTTTCAAGCAGGCTTTCCACGCACATCCTTGTATGGAATGGGCGGTTGTAGGCGAAAAGGGCTATCGGTGCGGGGTTGTTCATTTCTTGTTCAGGTTTTTCTTTTCCATGAGCTGCTCCATTCGCTCCTTGTCTGCGGGATAGGTCAGTTTTATGTTGTCTGCGTCGCCGAGCACAAGGGCAATTTTTGTTTCGGGAAGGTATTTGCGCACAACCGAGCAGTCGTCTGTCGCGCCGAAGTCCCCGTTGCGCAAGGCTTCTGTGTATGCCGTGCGTATGGTGTCAAGGCGGAAGCCCTGCGGTGTCTGCACGTTCCAAACCTCCTTGCGGTCGAGGTAGCGCGAAACCGTGTTGCCGTCTGAAATTATCATGCTGTCGGTTGACGGCACAGCCACGTCAACAGCCTCGTATGTGTTGAGGGCTTCGCAGACTTCGGTTATTATCCGCTGCGACACCATCGGGCGTGCGCCGTCGTGTATAAGGACGTTGCAGCTTGGCGGGGCGCATTGCGCAAGTCCCGCGTTGCCCGAGGCGAAGCGGTTCATGCCGCCGCTGCATACGGCGGTGAGCTTCGTCCATTGGTTTTGCATTGCTACGGAGCGCATCTCGTCAAGCGTTTCTATGTTGCTGACAATTACAATTGCCGTTATCAGCGGGTTTTGCTGGAAAGCGTCAACCGTGCGTTCAATCATGGTGCGCCCGGCAAGCTTCACGAACTGCTTGGGAACGGAGAAACCGGCGCGTGTGCCTGTTCCCCCGGCGAGTATCACTGCTATGTTTTCTGTTGTGTTCATTGTTGGTGTGGCTTATTCCCCCGCAGCTTTTTTGCGGATGATTGTAAGGCCGTCGCGAATGGGAAGCATCACTTTCTCCACCGTGTTGTCTGCCGCCAGAATGTCGTTGAATTTGCGTATGCCAAGTGTCTGGCTGTCGCGGTCGTATGCGGGGTCAATCACGTGTCCGTCCCAAAGCGTGTTGTCGGCGAGAATATACCCGCCCGGCGACAGAAAACGCATTGCGAGGTCGTAATATTCCGCATACTGCCTTTTGTTTCCGTCTATAAAGGCGAGGTCGAAACTCAGGTTGCCGTGGTTTTCGGTGAAATCGGGCAGAATGCGCAGCGCGTCGCCTATGGTGTAGGTTATGTCGGCTGCCCGGCGCGAGCCACTAATCCATTTGCGTGCGAAATCCTCAAGTTCGTCGTTCACGTCAAACGTGTAGATGTGCCCGCCTTTCGGCAGACCGTAACTCATGGCTATGGCCGAATAGCCGGTGAATGTGCCTATCTCCAGAACGTTCATCGGGCGTATCATCCCCACGAGCATTTTGAGCAGAAGCCCCTCCACGTGCCCCGAAACCATGTGCGGGCGCACAAGGTGTATGTTTGTGGCCCGCCAAAGGCGGTAAAGGTAATCGTCTTCGGCGGAGGAGCGGCTTTCTATGTAGGCGTTGAGTTGCATCAGCCCTTTTTGCTTGCAATGAGTGCTTCGAGGGCAAGGCGGTATGAGTCGAGGCCGAACCCGCAAATCACCCCCGCGCACGCCGGGGATATCATGGAATGGCGGCGGAACTCCTCGCGGCGGTGCACGTTTGAGATGTGAACCTCCACCACTGGCGCGGCGATTGACTTTATTGCGTCGTGGAGCGCGATGCTCGTGTGGGTGTAGGCCCCGGCGTTGAGTATGATGCCGTCATAGGCGAAGCCCACCTCCTGCATACGGTTGATAAGCTCCCCCTCCACGTTGCTCTGGAAATATCCCAAGTCAACGCCCGGATAGCGTCCGCGAAGCTCTTCAAGATAGCTGTCGAAAGACGAATGGCCGTATATTTCCGGTTCGCGCACGCCGAGCAGGTTGAGGTTTGGCCCGTTGATTATTTCAATTCTCATTGCTGATGATTATTTTGTAACTTTGTACCAATGCAAAAGTAAGAAAAATCCGTGAACCAAGACGCTGTACAGCATTGCGAAGAATTGTTGTCGCTCTACCGAGACTACATGAGGCTGGAAAAAAACATGACCGCCAACACCGTGGAAGCCTACACCGACGATGTGGGCAAGCTGCTGCGCTACCTGCAAGGCGAGGGTCTGCCGCCCGAAAGCGTTACGCTCGACAACCTTGAAAACTTCGCCGCCGGACTTCATGACATAGGCATAACCCCACGCTCGCAGGCAAGGATTATTTCGGGGGTGCGCTCGTTCTACAAGTTCCTTCTCATGGACGGACGCATAGACACGCTCCCCACCGAGCTTCTGCCGTCGCCCAAGATTGGCGATCATTTGCCCGAGGTGCTGACCGTGGAGGAGATTGACAATATTATTTCGAGCATAGACCTTTCGGAGAAAGAGGGGCAGCGCAACCGCGCAATCATAGAAATGCTGTATTCGTGCGGCTTGCGCGTGAGCGAGCTTTGCAACCTGCTCATTTCCGACATCTGGCGTGAGGAGGGTTTCGTCAAGGTGCTTGGCAAGGGGCGCAAGGAGCGTTTCGTGCCTATTTCGGGGCGTGCGCTCAAGGAGCTTTCGCTTTGGGAGGAGTGCCGCTGCCACATAAACATCCGCCCTGGCAACGAGGATTATATGTTCGTAAGTTTCAGGCGCGGCAGGAAGCTTTCGCGCATCACGGTATTCCACATCGTCAAGGTGCTTGCCGAAAACGCCGGCATAACAAAGGAGATAAGTCCGCACACGTTCCGCCATTCGTTTGCCACCCACCTGCTTGAGGGCGGGGCAAACCTGCGAGCCATTCAGGAGATGCTCGGACACGAAAGCATAGCCACCACCGAAATATACACGCACCTTGACAACAGCCGGTTGCGCGAGGAGATATTGCTCCACCACCCAAGGGCGTATGCCAAGCGGCACGAAGATTAGTGCAAGGCGCAGCTAATAAAGGAATTACATCTTTGTAGGGGCGTATTGCATACGCCCGGAATTGCGCGGATTTGCAATATTGTGACTGCGGTTTGCGATGCGGCTCATGCGGTGGCGTACAGGGCGTATGCAATACGCCCCTGCAAATGGCGTAAAACCCAAGCAGGGAAAACAACATTTGATGTAGGGAAAACTATGTCCGATGTAGAAAAAACTATGTCTGATATAATTTAAACTACGTCAGACCTTTTTTCGCCACTTTGCAACACACAGAAAAACAAAACGCTGCAACAGGCATATTTTGTGCGGTATTTTCTGATTTCTTGTCCCGAACAAAGGAATTTGACGCAAAAGCACTACCTTTGTAAAAAGTTACGGCTTCAGAATTTATGCAGCCCGACCGCAAGGAATTATGACGGAGTACAGCAAATACATTGACGGTTTACTGACACCAAAACCAGAGGAAAAGACCCTTGTTCTGGATCTTTTCGCCGGCTGTGGCGGTCTGTCGCTTGGCTTTGAAGCCGCCGGCTTCAAGACCATTGGCTATGAAATGTGCGAGGAAGCCGTGGAAACTTACAACAAAAACCTCTCCGGGAAATGCCATAAAGAATTTTTGGAAACAGGCTATGACTATCCCCAAAAGGAAAACATCGGCATAGTCATAGGCGGGCCTCCGTGCCAACCGTTCAGCCGCTTCGGAAACCAGAAAGGCATCAAAGACTCCCGCGACGGCTTCCCCATATTCATAGATGCCATACAGCGCATCAAGCCCAGAGTGTTTCTGTTTGAAAACGTTGCTAACATCTTGGGGCGGCACAAATGGTATTTGGACTTGATAGTGGCGGAGCTGATGAATTTGGGGTATTTTGTCGAATACAGGATATTGAATGCCGTTGACTACGGAGTTCCGCAAAACAGGCAAAGGCTGATATGCGTAGGTCATCGTGCCAAATTCCACTTTCCGCAAAAAGAAATGCGGAAAGTAACCGTCGAGGAAGCCATCGGAGACACCATGCACTGCACGTTTCCCGACAGTAAAATACTCACCCCACGCCAAGATGAGTACATTGCCGTCTATGAGAAGAAGTCGCACTGCATAACGCCGCGCGATTTGCACCCGGACAGACCGGCACGTACCATAACCTGCCGAAACCTTGCCGGGGCAACGAGCGATATGCAAAGAGTGCGCCTGAAAGACGGAAGAAGGAGAAGGATAACCGACAGGGAGGCGGCACGGCTGCAGACTTTTCCCGATTGGTTCGAGTTCTGCGGCACAGAAAACAAAAAGTTCTATCAAATCGGCAACGCTGTTCCGCCACTGCTTGCATACAAATTGGCAATGCAGGTGAAAACAACCTATCACGCCATTCAAAAATCCACGGACGAGATATTAAACGTCATGGCTTCTAACTGCTTATTCGCGATATGAACATAAATGTAAGAAAAGAGACTCCTGCTAAAATAAAGGAATTAGTCTTTAATTTGCTTGACATACTGAAAGCCATAGGC
>CAKRMO010000049.1 GCA_934364765.1 uncultured Bacteroidaceae bacterium
ATGAAGTGGGGCAGGAAAATCACAAAGGAACTTAACTGCGGTTTCCTGTATTACGGACACGGACCTTTCGGCGCGGGTTTCGGAACTTGGAAGTCGTGCGTGGAATGCCAGCTGCAGCACGGCAACATGGGCGCGCTCTACATGATTGGCGAGGACATAACGCTTGATGCCGAAACGGAAAGGCGCGGCGTGGACTATGCCTATAAGCCCGGCGGCGAGAGCGTGAAGTTCGGCAAGGCTGTGGAACGCCGCAAAATCCTCGGCGCATCGGACGCCGAAAACGAAGTGGGGCAGTGGAACACCATTGAGATATACTGCGTGGGACAGCAGTCGGTTCACGTTGTGAACGGCAAAGTAACCATGCGCACAAGCGGCATATCCACGCTGGACGGCGGAAAGGAAACGCCGCTTGCCGGCGGATGTCTGCAGCTTCAGAGCGAAGGTTCGGAACTTTTCGTGAAATCTGTGGAGATACAGCCAATAAAGGAAATCCCCTCGGAACTTTTGAAATGACAACCGCATAGAGTGAAAACCGTAGGCAACGCGGCGGAAATTCCTGCAAACGGCGTGGCGCACGGGAGCATTCCTGTGCGCCGCGCTTGCTTTATGGGGCGGAACAAATTTGTATCTTTGCACCCCGATAAGCATGACATATATATAGGATTATGGCAAAAAAACACTACACCGCCGTGGTTTTCGACCTTGACGGAACTCTTCTGAACACGCTCACAGATCTTCACGCGAGTGTGAACATTGCCCTTGCGCAATATGGGATGCCGCCGCGCACAATGGAGGAAGTGCGCACATTCCTCGGCAACGGGTACCTTTACCTCATCTCGCATTGTGTGCCAGACGGCACGCCGGAGGAAAAGACCCGCGAGGTGCTGGAATATTTCGAGAAGTACTATTACTCACACAGCATGGACACCACGCGCCCTTACGACGGCGTTCCCGAGGTGGTGGACGCGCTCGCAAAGGAAGGCTACAAGCTGGCTATTGTGTCAAACAAAGGAATGGCGGCGGTAAAGGAACTTGCCGCGCATTTCTTCAAAGGGGCGATAGAGGTTGCCATAGGCGAGAGCGCGGACGTTAGGCGCAAGCCCGCGCCCGATGCGGCTTTGCTGGGAATGCACCTGCTCGGGGCTGCAAAGGAGGAGACGCTTTATGTGGGCGATTCCGAAGTTGACATAGCCACTGCGAAAAATGCGGGAATAGACTGCCTTTCCGTGAGCTGGGGTTTCCGCACAAAGGAGTGCCTCAAAGAAAACGGCGCAACGGACGTTATCGACAGCCCGTCTGAAATAGCGGATTTTCTGAAAGAAAACTGACAGTGCGCTTATATAAACAAACCTCCCCCGAAGCAAGTGCTTCGGGGGAGGTTTGTTTTGGATGCTGTTGCCGGCTTAGAAGTTCAGGCCCATTGCCTTTGCAATTTTCTTGGGTATCTCGGTGTTGTCAATGCGTCCGTTATATTGCTCCGCACCTGCGCCAATGGCGAACACGGGAACGTAGCCGTTTGAGTGGCCTCCGCTCTGCCAGCCCACGAGGGCGCACTCGTCTATGATTTTCTTTGCGGTTGTCGAAATTCCGTTTGTGCTGTCGTATTCGTTCTTCTGCTTGGCCGCGCCGGCCTTTGTGGTCTCAAAGGATTCCTTCAGCCTTTGCGTCTGCTTGTCGTTTAGCTGCACGGTTTTCCAAAAGCCGAAACCGTCGGCAAGCAGTGCTTTCATGTCCTCCCACGTTGTGTTTTCCGCCCCTTTTGCCTTGAAAAGGCTGTCGGCACGCAGTGAGAATGTCGCAGCCGTGTTGCGCTGCCCTTTAAGTTTGTCGAGGTGCAGCTCATAAGGGCCGCGGCCGAGCGCGAGTCCGCCGGTTTCGTGGTCGGCTGTGATTACAATAAGTGTCTCATCGGGATGTTTCTTGTAGAAGTCGTAAGCCACTTTCACGGCATCGTCCATGTCGATAAGTTCGGCTATGAACGATGCTGCGTCGTTTGAGTGGCACGCCCAGTCAATCTTTCCGCCCTCGAGCATGAAGAAGAAACCTTTCTTGTTTTTCTTCATAAGATAGTCTATGCCGCTTTCCGCAATTTGCTTCAGCGTCAGGTCGTCTGCTTTGCGGTCGAGCGCGTAGGGCAGGCAGCTTGTGTTCACTTTTGCAGCCTCTTCTGTCTGGAAAAGGATAATCCTGTCGGCCTTTTTCTCCTTTTTCTTGAAGTCCTGCAGGCCGCGTGCTATGGTGTAGCCGCCTTTCTTTGCGAGTTTGTAGAGGTCTTCGCCGTTCTCGACGGGTTTCAGAAACTCCGAGCCGGCAAAAAAGTCGAACTTCGACTCAATGAGCTGCAGGCCTATCTTGTGGTATTCGCCGCGCCCTTTGACGTGGGCGTAGAACGCTCCCGGCGTGGCGTGGTCAATCGACACTGTGGTGGAAATGCCCACGGCATATCCCGCGTCGCGTGCCTCCTCTGCCAGCGACTTCACGTTTGTGGCCAGGTCTTTCAGCATTCCGAGCGTGCCGTTGTGGGTTTTGTTGCCCGATGCGAGTGCTGTTCCGCCGGCGGCAGAGTCTGTAACGCCGTTGGTGCCCGACTGTGTGTTTACGAGCGCGGAGTTGGGGAAGCTCGGAAAGCACAGTGGCACTATGCCTATCCTGCCCTGCAATGCGCCGAGGTAGGTTTCGGCGGCGTTAACCTGGTTCACGCCCATGCCGTCGCCGATGAAATAGAACACATACTTCGCCTTGGGCTGGGCAAACATAATTATGCCCGCAAAAGCGAATGCAAGTGCCGTAATAAGTCTTTTTCTCATATTTCTGTTTGTTTTGGTTCTCTTGTTTTGTGCAAAGTTATGAAAGCCGTGTTACTGTTTTGTTAAACGCCTGCGTTTTTGCGCCGGCTTATTTTGCGAACACCTGTTTCATTGGCCTTCCCGTCCACACCTGCGGTGTTTTCAGCCCGAATATGTAGGCTGTGGTCGCCGCTATGTCGTATTGCATCATGCTCTCCTTGAACTCCCCGAGCTTTTTCACGTTTTTGCCGCAGATTATGAACGGGCCTTCGTATTCGGCCAGCGAGCGTCCGCCGTGCCCCCTGCCCACGCCGCCGTGGTCGGTGGTGAGGATGAAGATTGTCTCGTTGTATATCCCCGCGTCCTTTGTGGCCTGCACCACCTTGCCTATGGCCTTGTCGATGACTTTCAGCGAGTCGTAGTATGCCGGCGTGTCGTGGCCTATGGCGTGTCCCACCTCGTCGGGCTCGTTGAGCGACACGAATGTAAGGGCGGGCTTGTATTTCGTTATCATTTCGCAGGTCTTGTCCATTGCGCCGTTTATGGTGGCCTCCTTGCCCGTTACCATATATTTGTAGTTTATGCACGCCGTGTCGATGAGGTCGGGAATAACGTCCCACCAGCCCACGAAAGCCGTAACGGCCTGCGGGCATTGCGCCCTGAGCAGTGAGAAAACCGTGGGCAGCATTCCGCGCTCGTTTGCCGTGCCTTCGGGCAGCGGGGTGGTGGGCTTGCGGGTGTTCCATTCGGTTATGCCGTGGATTTCCGTCGGGCATCCGTTCCACATCGACGCCCAGTTTATCGCGCTTGCCGTGGGGAACACGCTGCGCTTGTGGAGGGTGTAGCTTCCGTTCTCCATCATCGATTTGATGTTGGGTATTCCGCCGGCCTTTGGCACACTGTATGCGCCCCAGCCGTCGGCCCCGATAAACACCACGTGCTTTGCACGCCATTTTGCGTCTGCGTTTTGGGTTGCTGACAACACAAGCAGGAGTGCCAGCAGTGAAAGGATTTTTCTCATGGTCTTTTAATTGTTTTCAGATATTTTTATGCTGTAGGGGCAAAGTTAGCACAAATGTTCGGACTTGTGAAATTTTCCGCGCATAAAAGCGTTTTGCGCGGTGGCTTGCGGTTTGGTTTTGGCGGTGGCGCATAGGGCGTATGCCATACGCCCAAACGTATATGCCGTTGCTATCAACAACCAACATACATCGTTCATGTAATTTCCGCAAAAGCAAAACGGCTGTCTTTTTCATGACACCCCGAAAATTACATTTGATGTAGGAAAAACTACATAGGACATAGAAAAAATTATGTCTGATATAATCCAGACTACATCAGACCTTTTTTTGCCTACGTGCAATGCATTGAAAACCAAATGCTTGCAAGGAAAACGGAGATGGGGCGTAAAATCTTGGATTTCAGGAGCTTGCTCAAAAAGCCGGCATTTGCCGTTTCCTGTGCAAGGCGGTACGTTTCCGGGCTATGCAGTGCCGTTGTTTTCAATATGCCTTATAATCCTGCACGGGTTTCCCGCCGCCACCACTCCGGGCGGTATGTCGCGGGTAACCACGCTGCCCGCGCCTATCACCGAGCCTTCGCCTATCGTTACGCCCGGCAGTATGCTCGCGTGCCCGCCTATCCACACGTTGTCGCAGATTGTTACCGCCTTGGCGGCTTCAAATCCGGCGGTGCGTGTGCTGACATCGAGGGGGTGGTATGCGGCGTAAATTCCCACCTGCGGGCCTATCAGCACATTGTTCCCGATGCTCACCCTTGCGGTGTCGAGAATTACGAGCCCCGAATTTGCGAAAAAGTTTTCGCCTATATATATATTGTACCCGAAGTCGCAGTGGAACGGCGATATTATGCGGCATCGCGCCCCCATGCTCCCGAAGAGCGACTTCATTACCTCCCCGCGTTCTTTGGTTGCCGAAAGGCGCAGCGAGTTGAGCCGGTAAACGAGTTCGGCGGCGCGGGCGTATTCCCTGCGCAGCTCTTCGCAGCTGTCGGGGTTGTAGAGCATCCCCGCCTCGCGCATTTCCTTGCCGGTCATGGTTTGGCTGTGGATTTTGCGGCGTTAAGCTGCGTGTTGATGCCGTGTATGTATTCAAGCAACTCGTCCTTCCCCGTCTTGCGCAGCGATGAGGTTGTGAACATGGGCGGCAGCTCCTCCCACGTCTCCGCCAGGGCGGCGCGCATGGCGGCAATGTTCTCCTTCAAGCCTTTGTCGTTGGGGCGGTCGGCTTTGGTGAACACAATGGCGAGGGGTATGCCCTCCGTTCCCGCGTTGTTGATGAAGTCCACGTCAATCCTCTGCGGCGGCACACGCGAGTCGATGAGCACAAAGAGGCACGTCAGCTCCTGCCGCCCGCCCACATAGCTGCCTATGATGCTCCCGAACTTGTCGCGGTCGGTTTTGCTGCGGCGTGCGTAGCCGTAGCCGGGAAGGTCGACAATATACCAGCTGCCGTTTATGAGGAAGTGGTTTATGAGCATGGTCTTTCCGGGACGCGCCGAGGTCATGGCGAGTTTCTTCCTGCCGCACAGCATGTTTATAAGGCTGCTTTTGCCCACGTTGCTGCGTCCTATAAAGGCGTATTCGGGCCTGCCGTCGTCGGGGCAGCGGCTTATGTCGGTGTTGCTTATCACGAATTCCGACGTAACTATGTCGTGTTTGTTTCTTCGCGGTTGGGTCGGCTTCATTACCATTTTGCGTGGATTTATAAATATAGGCAAAGTTAGGCTTTTTGGTTGAGTTTTCTTAACTTTGCAAGGCTTTTTCGGTGGAAACGGACTAAAACCCGGCACCGGCCTTTCAAAATGGAACAGCAATACCCGTCAAAACTGCTGAACCGTGCGGTGGAGGAATTTTCCCGCCTGCCGGGGATAGGGCGCAAGACAGCCTTGCGCCTCGTGCTGCATCTGCTAAGGCAGGACGAGGAGGTGAGCGACGCTTTTGCCGAGGCTGTGAAAACGCTGCGCCATGAGGTGAAATACTGCAAGGTGTGCCATAACATTTGCGACAGCGATGTGTGCGACATATGCTCCAACCCGCGCCGCGACTCTTCGATGATATGCGTCGTGGAGAATGTGCAGGACGTTCTGGCGGTGGAGAACACCCAGCAATACACGGGGCTTTACCATGTGCTTGGCGGAGTGATTTCGCCCGTTGACGGAGTGGGCCCGGGAGACATAGAGATACAGTCGCTCGTTGACCGCGTGAAGGCCGGCGGGGTGGGGGAGGTTATTCTCGCGCTCAGTCCCACAATGGAGGGCGACACCACCAATTTCTACATATCGCGGCGGCTTGCCGGCACGGGCGTGAGGCTTTCGGTGATTGCGCGGGGCGTTACGGTTGGCGACGAGCTTGAATACACCGATGAGGTAACGCTCGGGCGTTCCATACTGAACAGGACGGAATTTATGGCAAACCACTAACAAACACAGAATATGGAAAATAAGGAGATAAAGACACTGGCGCGCGGCTGCCGGATGATGTATGCCGCCTATCTGCTGGCGGCGGCCTTCTTTGCCGGGGTGTACGAACTGCTTCCCGAGGCAAAGGGGCAGCTTGTGGGCAATGCGGGGGCGGAATACGCCCTCGGCACGGTCTGCGTGCTGCTAACGATAATAACAGTGCCGCTGTCGTTCAAACTTTTCTCAAACCAGCTTACCAAACACAAGTCGCTGGATTTGGGGGACAGGATGGAGCGCTACCGCGTGCTTTGGAATTTGAGGATTGTGTGTTTCGGCATAGTTACAGTGTTTGATTTGTGGGCTTATTATGCCACGTTGAATAATATCGGCGGCTTTTGCGCGTTAATATGTGTGGCGGCATCACTGCTTTTCGCGCCAACGCAAAAACGCATAGCGGGCGACTTGGGCGCGGAGGGCTGACCGCAAAAAAGTTTTTGAGCCGAAACATGAAAATAACTTTCCTGGTACCGCCGCCACTGGCAGGACAACGCCCCGCAGAGCGCAGTTCGGGGTGCACGCACGTTGTCTATCCAACTCCCAACATATACGAGCTGACGGTTGCGGCTCTGATTGAAAAATCTGGGGATTTCGAGGTGGCGTATCATGATTTCACATACGAAAAGGACAGTCTTGAGGATTTCGTCCTGGGCGATGACAGCGATTTCTATTCGTTCTGGACGGTGAACCTTTCGATAGACACCGACTTGCACGCGGTGCGGACAATACACAAACTGAAGCCGGAGGCTTATTGCCTGCTTCTCGGCCCCGGCCCTACATATTATATAAATAAGTGTGTGGACCATGAGCGCACGATAGTGCTTCGCGGGGAGCCCGACATGGCTCTGCTCGAACTTTTGGAGGCGTTCCGCACCGGGAGCGGGGCAGGCTGGCGGAAAGTTGACGGAATATCCTACCTCGAAGACGGGAAGGTGGTGAACAACAAGCCGCACGCGCTGCTGAAGAACCTTGACGGGCTGCCTTTCCCGGCACGCCACCTGCTCGGCAACCGCGCTTTCCACAACCCAAAGCTGAAAGTAACCCCCTACACTCCCGCGCTGACTTCGCGGCAATGCCCGTTCAAGTGCATATACTGCGTTCCGAGTTCGCTGACTTTCGCACGCGAAATAGAGTACCGCAGGGAAAACGGCAGAAAACCGGCTGTGGCGTTCCGCTCCGTTGAGAACGTGGCCGAGGAACTGGATATGCTCGCGGCGCAAGGCTACAAGGCGG
>CAKRMO010000050.1 GCA_934364765.1 uncultured Bacteroidaceae bacterium
GAGCACGGCAGTGCCGTTTGTAATCACAGCCACACGGTTACCGTTGGTTGTGTATTTGTAAGCGTCGTTGGGGTCTTTCTGAATTTCCAGGCAAGGCTCGGCCACGCCCGGCGAATATGCCAGCGACAAATCATACTGAGTGCGGTAGGGCTTTGTGGGTACAACCTCTATTTTGCCCGGTTTGCCCTTGGAGTGGTATTCAAGGGCGGCTTCTTTTGTAACCTTGATCATTTTTCTTCTCTTTATTATCCAATCTTCTGTTCGATACACTACAAAGTTACGGCTTTTTGGAAAAGCGTTTTTTCCGCCAAAGGTTAATTTTTGCGGAAAGGGGGCGAAAACGGACAATATGCCAACTGTTTTTGCCAAACGGTGAAAATACAGAAAGGCATTGCAATGCTTGCATTTCTTTTTGAAAGCGGCGCACCTTTGCTCCGGCGCAAAAAAGGCGCACCGCAAGCAGCGATCCAATGAAAACCGCCGCCGCAGGTTTTGCCCTGCGGGCATTCCAAACCCAACTGGCATGGTTTTCGCAACACTCTGGTTTACAAAGAATTACCTTTACAGTGAAAATTCTTGTAAGCATTTGTTTTTCAGACTCTTGCAAATAGGCAAAAAAAGGTCTGATGTAGTCCGGATTATATCAGACATAATTTTTTCTATGTCCTATGTAGTTTTTCCTACATCCGATGTAGTTTTGGGAAGTTTTGGGAAAACTGCCGATTTGGGGTATTGCGATAATTGCATGGGCGTATGGCGCACGCCCATGGCACCACCGTCAAAACCGCACCAACGAAAAACGCAAACCACCGCAAGGTTTCGTTGCGCGTCCTTGCGGTGGTGTAAATTGATGACTGATGCGTTTTGCGCTTAATTGTCGTCCTTGGTGGCGTCGCGGAGCTGGTTCACGTCAATCCTGTTGTCGTTGGCGGCAGGCTTGCGCACCGTTTCCGCGCTTTTCGCGCTTTTTGCGGAACGCCCCTTGTGGCTGTGCCCCTTGCCGCCTTCATCCCCATATCCGTAGCCATAGCCGTAACCGTATCCGTAGCCATAACCATAGCCGTACTTGCTGCGGACGCTTGCGTTTAATATCACTGCAAGGTTGCGGAATTTCTTGGTCTTGTACATCTTGTCGATTTCGGCAAGGAAGCGCTTGTCCTCATTGCCAATGCGCACCACGTAGAGGGTAAGTTCCGCCACGCGGTTTATTATCCCGGCGTCGGCAACGGCTATTGCGGGGGTGGTGTCGTATATCACATAGTCGTAGCGCGACTTCAGCTCGTCGGTCAGCTCCTCCAGCCTCTGGCTCATAAGAAGCTCCGTGGGGTTGGGCGGGGTTACGCCCGCCGGCAGGAAGTCAACGTTCTTCCCCACCCCATCCGGCTTTATCAGCGAGTCGAGGTTGCACGTCTCGTCGCTGAGGTAGGTTGTCAGTCCTTCGTGGCCGCTTATAATCTTCGTCTGTGTGCGCTTGCGTATGTCGCCGTCGATAAGTATCACCTTCTTGCCGGCAATTCCGAGGATTATTGCAAGGTTGCGCGACACGAACGACTTTCCGCTGCCGGGCGTTGACGAGGTTATCATCATCACCTTGGAGCGTTTCTTCATGAAGTTGAGGTTGTAGCGCAGCATTCTGAACGCCTCGCTCACGGCGTTGTAGTTCATGCCGCCGTGCGAGCGGTCGATGAACTTGTTGCTCTCGTCCTCCTCCTTCCACAAAGGAATGTCACCGAGTATCGGCGCAGAGCAGCCGTCCTCAACGTCCTTGCGGCTGCGAACCTTTGTGTCGAGCATTATCATGAGCCAGAATATCACGGTGGGTATCGCCAAGCCTATGGCAAGACCTGCGAGCATAATCATGCCGCTCTTGGGGTAAATGGGCGCGGCATAGCCGTAGGGCGTTTCGATAATGTTCACGTTGGCCTCGGTTACGGCAAGCTGCAAAGCCACCTCCTCGCGCTTGTTGAGCAGATAGACGTAAAGGTCTTCCTTAATCTTGCGCTGGCGCTCTATGTCGCCCGCCGACTTCTGCTTTTGCGGAACGGAGGATATGCTCGAGGTTATGCTGCTGCGCACCGCGTTTGCCTGACGCAGCTTGACGTTGATTGTGCTTATGTAGTTCTCCACCGTCTTTGTTATGACGGAATGCGTGGATTTGAGACGTTCGAGCGCATCGCGCACAACGGGAGAGGCAGGTCCCGCGTTGCTTGAAAGACGGTTGTAGTTCATCACAAGCTCGTTGTACTGGCTTATCCCGCTCGAAAGCCCGGCGTTGCCTATGTCGCCCAGCGAGGGTATCACCTCATAGTTGCCGTCGGTTTGCTGGCGCAAGTAGTCGCGCAGGAAAAGACCCACGTTTTTCTCGCTTTCGAGCTGCATAACTTGCTGGCGGGCCTGGTTGCTCTGGTCAAGGTATATCGAGGCGTTCTTGTCGAAGTCGATAACGTCGTTGCTTTGCTTGAACGACGCCATGCGGTTCTCTGTGCTGTTCAAGTCGTTTCCGATGAGCATAATCCTTTGCGTGAGGAATTTGTCGGCGTTCATCGACTGCTTGTTCTTGTTCTCGATGATGTCGTTCTTGTATGCCTCGAGCAGGCTTGCAAGAATGTCGTCGGCGCGTTTGACGTTGGTGTCGTGGCAATACACAAAGATGAGATTGCTCGACTGGTCTTTCACCTGGGCGTTTATGCAGCCGGTGAATTTCATGGCCGCCTGTTCTTTGCTTATGCGCCCCACGCTTATGGTGCGCTTAAGGTATTTACCGAATGCCGCCTTGTTTTTCTCCACAAGCAGTGCGCCCGCCGGGGTCTCGATGGCCTTGCCGTACGGTGCCGTCTGGTCAAAGTCCGAAAGGTTTCCGCCCACGCTCATGTTGTGTATGCGGAAGCTCTGGTCCGACTCTATTTCCACGTCAAAGCTCACGCTCTGCGAATAGGGCTTGAAAAACGTTACCTTCACGGGGCTTTCCTTGTAGAGGGAGTATGTTCTCAGGCCGAGGTTTGTGGAATAGTCGATGTCGAGGTTGAGGCTTTGCGCCACCTTGCGCATGAGCCTGTGCGACTTGAGTATGAACGCCTCGTCCTGCAGCGCACCGTTTGCGCTGATGCCGTTCAGGGCCATTGCCGCCGAGGCGTTGCGCGAGTTGTTGCCCTCGCTGTTCTTTACGGCTAGTGTTGACGACCGCTCGTAATAGCGCGGCAGTTTTGCCTGGTATAGATACGCCAGCAGCACGCGCACTGCGGCGGAAAACAGAAACCATTTCCAGTTTGCCGCAAACACGTGCAGCGTTTTCATCACCACCGGGAGCAGGTCGTTCCTCTTGTCGTCCTCCGGGGATATGTATGAGTTTGTCTGTTGCGGGTTGAGGTTTTCCATGCTGCCGTACTTATTTTGTCAGTGCTATGATGAGCGACGCTATTGACGTGCCGAGGCCGAGCAGCGTGCCGGTGAGGCTGAGGTAGAGATAGCCGGAGCTTCCCTTTATCTTGACCGACTTGTTCGACTCCACATACACGATGTCGTTCTGGTGCATATAGTATGCCGGGGAGTTGAACACGCTTTCGGGCTTCGTGAGGTCAACCTTGAAAGTCTGCCTCTGGCCGTTCTCCTCGCGTATCACGAGCACCTTCTTCCGTATGGCCGAGCTGTTAAGGTCGCCCGAGCGTCCTATCGCCTCGAGCAGCGTGAGCCTTTCGCCTGTGTAGCTTTGTGTTCCGGGGCTTTTCACATCGCCCAGCACAGTAACCTTGAAGCTCATGATTTTGGTCGTAACCTTGGCGTCCTTTATAAGCCCCTCGCTTATCATCCTGTTTTGCAGGTTTTCCGAAAGCTTTGCCACGGTGAGCCCCGCAGCCTTCACGCGGCCGAAAATCGGGAAGTCGATATAGCCGTCCTTGGAGACCACGAAATATGTGTAGCTGCCGCTTCCCCCGCTCGACATCCCCGACTGCTGCCCTATCAGCCTCAGGTTCGTGAACGGCTTCATAAGCTCCTCGTCCTGCGAGCTTATGTATATTGCCAGCTGGTCGTCGGGCTGGATGTTAAGGGTGTAGTTGTTTTCCAAATCCGCGCCGTTGGCGTAGAGTTTGTCCGCGCCCTGCAGATAGGTCATCGATTTGTTAGAACCGCATGAAGTGCCCAATACCATTACCAATAGTAGAGAAGCGAGCAATGTGAATCTATGCATTTTTAGTCCTGCTGTTTGTTGTCCTTGCAAGATAAATGTTTATCATTTACGAAGATTCTGGTGCAAAGTTAGTCATTTTATCCTTTGCCATAACAATACCCGCAGCCTTTTTTGCAGAAATCAAGCCCCCCGCCCCGCAAAACGCTTGGACTATCTCCTAATTCCTGCAAGATGAAACCATGCGGGGCATCGGAAAAACTACGTCTGATGTAGAAAAAATTATGTCTGATATAATTTAAATTACATCAGACCTTTTTTCGCCGCTTGCAAATATATGAAAAACAAAGACTTACACCAGCCTCTCAACAACAAGGCAATTTTTTGCAAATCAGGCGGTTAGACAAATGCCGCCGTATGGCGGCAATGCAAAACAAATTTCTTTTCCGCCCTTATGCCCTCATTCCTCTGCGGAGGGGAGCGCGGCGTGGCGGGCGTCCTTCTGCGCACCGAATTTCAGGAGCTTGTTTGCGGAAGACGTGATGCTTCTTCCCGAAGGCTGCGCCATGGTGCGCACGTCGTCAAATGCCTCCTGGGTTTTCTTGAGGCACGCCTCCGCCTTGTTGAGCCTTTCGCAGAGCATCTGCACACGGCTCACCATTTCATTCGCCACGGCGATTATCTTGTCCTGGTTCTCCGCCTGGCGCATCTGTTTCCAGCTTATTTCGAGTATTCTAAGCAAGGCGTACATATTTTGCGAGCCGGTTATTAGCACACCGTCATTATACGCATCGCGCCACAGGGCGGCGTCGTTCGAGAGTGCGAGCTGCAACGCCCCCTCGCTGAACACGTACATTATCACGAAATCCAACCGCGCCGAGCCCTTGGGCATGAACTTGCTGTAGTCCTTTGACTTCAGCTCCTTCACGTGGCTGCGCATGGAGGCAGTGTGGCGTTTCAACGCCTCGGCGCGCGCCTTGTCGTTGTCGGCGTTCTGGTAATCCTCAAAGGCCTTGAACGACATCTTGGAGTCGATCACCATGTCGCGCCTGTCGGGAAAATGGAGTATGACATCGGGAATCATCCTGCGCCCGGTCTCACCGTCTTTCAGCACGTTGCCCTTTTCGTCTCTGAGAGTTTTCTGCGTTTCATACTCCAGGCCCTCGGTGAAACCCATGCCGTCAAGCAGTTCTTTCAGTTTGAGTTCCCCGAAGTTGCCCTGCATCTTGTTTTCGCCCGTCAGCGCCGACGCAAGGCGGTCTGCGCTCTCGCCCACTGACTTTGCCTGCTCGAAACTGTGGTTTATCGCCGTCTGCAAGCTTGCCATAGTCTTCGACTGTTCAAGCTTGCTGTGCTCCACAGCCTCTCTCATCTGCGTTATGTTGGCGTTCAGCGGGTTCAGGATTGCGGCAAGCTGCTCCTTGTTTGACGCAGAAAGCTGTTCCTGCCTCCTTGTCAGGATTTCCTCGGACGATGTGCGCAACTGCTCAGTTATGAGCTTCATCTGCTCGTCAAGCTGCTCTCTTTGACGCTCCTTCAAAAGTTCGAGGTTGCGGCTGTGTTGTTCCCCGAGCGTCCTGGCCTTTTGCGCCTCCATATCCCGCTCCACCGTGAGTGCGGAAATTTTGGCGGAGCTGCGGCTGTGGCTTATCAGAAAGCCTATAAGCAGACCCGCGATGAAGGCAAGAGTTGCTGCAACCATACGCCTATCTTATGAGAACCTTTTTGCGCAGCGTGGCGTTCCCGGCCTTCACGCTCACAATGTATATGCCGTTTTCCAACCGGCGGCTGCGGAACGGCGTTGCCGTGGTTTCGGATTCCAACAAAGCCCCGTCCGCCGAATAAACGGCTATGCCGGCGTTGCCAGCTTCGCTGTTCACGACAATGCACCCGCCGTCAACGCCAACAGATATGCCTCCGCCCGGCATAGTCCTCACATCGTTTATCGCGCTCGGGAAGTCGGCGAGAACGCTGTCGGTGTGGTGCACGGAGCGTGCGTACCAGTCCATCATGTATTCGGTCTCGCTGTCAATGCCCGCCGTGGAGCCCGGCCAGCGTGCCATCTCGCGCCCCCACGCCCCCGAAGTGTAAAACAGGTTTTTGTAGGCGAGTATTCTGGCGTTCACGCTGTCGGTTGAAAGCACGCCGTTCTTGAGCCTTATCCATGTGTCGCGGAAGTTCTCGCGGTAATAATGCGGCCCGCCGTCAAACAAACGCCTGAAAAGCCCGCACGCGGTAATTTGCCCGCCAAACCCGAAGCTGTCAAGGATGTTTCCGTCCCAGTTTCTGCCTATTGAGGCGTCGAGATCCCAGGGCGTAATCAGCGCGGCGGCGTATGGCGCGTCAATGTCGCGGAAGCTGATGTAGGTGTTCTTGCAGTTGTTGTCGTTTATGTGCAGCACGTTTATGAACAGCATGAAGTTGGTGAGGTTCTGCTGGTAGAACTTCTTGCGCAGAAGCGACGCGAAATTTGTCTTGTTTGGGTTTGTGGCGGGGGCGGCAAACTTAATCAGCTTTTTAAGCGGCGACCAGTTTGCCATCTGCACACTGTCGTCGGGGTATTTCTGCTCCCAATCGCGCCACCACAGGGTGTTGGCGGTGTTTGCGTTGTCGTCAACATTGTTGAACTGCGTCTCGTTCGACCAGCCTGTGGCCTTGTACAAAAGACCGTGGAAGGTGAGTTTGCCGTCTGCGTCGCTTTCGGTTTTCACAAGGTCGAGCTTGCGGCGGTTTATCTTGTCGGTGATGCAATAAAGCCCGTTGTACGCCCCGTCAACGAAAACTTCCACAAAGCGTCCCTGCGTGCCGTTCACCTTTGAGTGCCCATCCGAAACTTCATAGGGGATGCTGTCTATTTGGTTCCACAAATCAAAACAGAGCCTTGTCCTCATTCTCGCCTTGTCGTTGTACATCGCGTCAAGTATGAGGTTGTCGTCCTTCATAAGCCCGAGAACGCTCACATTCTTGCCCTCGCGCTTCGCGTTCCAAAGCTTTATGGCGTAAGGTTTCTTTGCAAGCCCCGATGTGTGCGCCCCGCGTATCCTTGCCCCGATGAAATGCCGGAAAAGCGCCGAGTTCTTGGTGCGCCTCCAGGGGTCGATCACATTCAGATAGCCGTGGTGGTAAACATCGTGCTCATAGCCCGAAGCCTCTATCATGACAATCGGCAGCGTCGTGATGTAGAGCGTCCACATCTGCAGCTTTTCGCCGATATAAAGCTTGTAAGTGCGGCGCATATTGTTGGGCAGCCTGACG
>CAKRMO010000051.1 GCA_934364765.1 uncultured Bacteroidaceae bacterium
CCGTGATGCTGCGCCTGAAGAGCGACATCGTTGACCTGTTTGAGGGTGTGGCGAAAGGCGACCTCGACAGGCGCACAGTGGAGTTTGACGACCGTTCGGCGGTTTGCGTGATGCTCGTGTCGGGCGGATACCCGCAGGAGTACAAAAAGGGCTTCCCCATTTCGGGGCTTGAGGACAAGGGCGACAGCATCCTGTTCCATTCCGGCACCTCGCTCAGCGGCGGGCAGACTGTTACCTCGGGCGGAAGGGTGATTGCCGTTTCGTCATACGGCAAGGACAAGGCGGAGGCGCTTGCCCGCTCCATGGAGGTTGCCAAGAAGATAAGCTACGAGGGGAAATACTTCCGCACCGACATAGGCCAGGATCTGTAATAATATTAAATTATGGAGTACAGGGGGGTGCGCTATGCGATTGTAACCGGCAACACAACGCTGCTGGCGGCTTTTGCGTGCGCGGCCCTTTCATGGTTTTGCGGCAGCGGAAAAGCCTCTGACCAATACCTGTGGTGGGGAGGCTTTGGCGCAACCGTGCTGGCGGCGTATCTTCTGCTCGAGTTCAACAACCGCTTTTCGCTTCTGCGCATCCGCTCCCACATGATGCCGTCGGTGTTTCTCGCAATGGCGGCGGCAATGCCATTCGGCCAGACCCTGTCGTGGGACTTTCTGCCGCCAATATGCCTGCTGCTGGCCTATTACTCCCTGTTCCTGTCCTACCAGAATTTCCGTTCGCAAGGGTATGCGTTCCACGCGTTTGCCTTTCTCGGCATAGGGGCGTTGGTTTTCCCGCAAATGCTATACTTTGCGCCGCTGTTCATGCTTTTCATGCTTGTGCAGCTGCGGTCGATGAGCGGCAAGGCTTTCGTGGCGGCGCTTCTGGGCATGGCAGCCCCGATTGCGCTGCGCGAAGTTTTCCTGCTGCTTAACGGTTCGGCGGCGCAAATAGACGGGTTCTGGGTTGCCCTCCGAAATTTCCCCCACCCCGACTACGCCACGCTTGACGAGCACCGGCTCGTCTCGGCGGCGTTGGTCATCCTTGTGTCCCTTGCGGCGACGGTCCACTTCTTGCGCACGAGGTTCAACGACAAGATACGCACGCGGATGTTCTTCTACGTGATAATGCTCGAAGAGGCCGCGCTCATTGCCCTCGCCGCCCTGCAGCCGCAGCATTTCGATGTGCTGTTCAAACTCCTGCTTGTGAACGGCAGCATTCTGGCGGCGCACCACCTTTCGCTCGCCCGCGGCATCGCGGCTGACGTTTACTTTTACACACTGCTGGCCCTTTTCTGCTTCCTCGCCTTCTACAACTTCACCGGTTACGATTTCGGGATATGGCCGCTTTGACAGATTTTCTTGTGCAGTTCGGCGGGTTCGGGATGTTTCTCTCGGCCCTGCTGGCGGGCAGCATCATCCCCTTCAGCTCGGAACTCGTGATGACCGCCCTCAAGCTTGCGGGAGTTTCAAACATGAGCCTGCTGCTCTGGGGCACGGCGGGGAATGTGCTTGGCAGCAGCCTGAACTACGGGCTCGGCAGGCTCGGGAAGCTGGAATGGCTTGAAAAGCACGCACACATAAGCAAGGAGAAAATGGACAAGGCCGAGGTGTTCGTAAGAAAGTACGGCCCGCTAATGGCCCTGCTTTCATGGATACCAATTCTCGGCTCCGCGATAACGGTAGCACTCGGGCTGCTGCGCTCGAACTTCTTTCTAACGCTGGTGTTCATGACCATAGGAAAAGCCGTACGCTACGCCGTGATTCTTTATGCCATGACGCAAATGCAATAGCCCCCGCCGCAGTCTGCAGCATTTTTTAACTTGCACACACGGAAACGGGCGTGCGCCATCGCGGCAATCCCTTTCCCACACGCGCATAGGCGAGCGTGAACATAGTTTAATCGGCGTGCCGTTTGCAGCCTTTCAAACGTTATGTGGCTCATGTTGAACACCGTAAATTTTGCAGTTTGGGGAAAATTGCATAACTTTGCACCAGCATGAAGAAAATAGAAAGCTACACAATAGTAAAACTGATTGCGCTCCCTGTCATGCTGATGACGTTTCTGATAAACGCAAACGCACAGGAGACAGGCAAGGCGACATACTACTCCCACCGTCTGCACGGCCTGAAGATGAGCGACGGATCAAGATACCACCGCGACAGCATGACGTGCGCACACAAAACATATCCGCTGGGGACAACGCTGAAAGTGCGCAACCTCAAAAACGACAAGGAAGTTTACGTGAAAGTTACCGACCGGGGGCCTTTCGGACACCGCAGGATTATAGACCTCTCGTTTGCGGCCGCCAAGGAGCTTGACATCGTGAGAAGCGGAGTGGCGAGCGTGCAGGTGGAAAAGGTTGAGCCTTGGGCTCCGTTCCGCGATGAAAACTACTCAACCGTGCCGCAGCTTAAACTTACCGACCCCAACACCGGCGAATACGTAACGCTTGCGGAAGCAAAGGCTGCGAGAGACAAGGAGATTGAAAAGAAAACCCAAAAGATAGCCGTGGCAAAACTTCCGAAAGCAAAGAAACCGGAGCCGCGCTACCGCATAATGCGTGATGTGCTGTCGGCAAAAAGCAAATGACAACAAAGGCATACAATAATAAAGGCGCAACAAAACACGTTGAGCCTTTATTGTCAGTACAAGGTTTGTGTGCATTCAGAAACTGTTTTATTTTTTCGCCCCACGAGTGGGGTGTGTTTTTGAGGCAGGTCCGTCAGTCTGATGAGGATTTCTCAGTCTCTTTTGCGGCATCCGCGACAGGCAACCGCCGTCCAGACGGTAAGGACGAGCGCGGCAACAATATTGCTGCCGTTCACGCAAACAAGCAGGGTTATTGCCGCCGACGCGTTAAGGAAACGCAGGGCGCGGCGAGGGCTTACCCTCTCCTCAAGAAGGAACGAGTAGAGTTGCGCAAGCCTTGCCACAGGCCTTGACGCGAGTATGCGCCCGCCGATATTTTTTGCCACACTCTTGACTGAAAACTCCCGCAGCGCGGTTTCGCCCATGCCGGCGATATTGCAAGTAAGTTCTTTTCTCATTGCTGTATTGTTTTTTTACAATGCAAAAGAACGGCTTTGCAGTGACAATCTGCGTCATTTCGCGAAGCGCAGTGTTAAATCTTCGGCTTTTTCTTTCAGAAAGTCCTTGAATTTCCCGGATTTCACAACCTCGACATCGCTGTAAAGGCCAAACACAAACCGCATTGCTCCAAGATAGCTGCACACCTTGTCCTCGAACACGCTTGCGCCGTCCCCGCCTTCGGTTACCAACGGGCGAGCCTGGGGATATTCCTCGCACAAAAGCGAGGCGGCGCGTGAGGTGAGCCGCAGGCTTATCGTGTCAACAGGCGTGCCGGTAAACCCGAAAACATCCGTGTAAATCTGTTCGTGCGCCGGCTCTGCAATCCATTTTACGCCGAGCAGTTTCACCTCGCCTATTCTTGAAATCTTGAACGTCTTGTTCAGCCCCGACGCAGGTTCGTAACAGCGTATGTCGTCATTGGAGTTCATAAACCGGTAAGGCTCCACAATCCTGTCGCTCACGCTTCCGCCACGGAGCGAGCGGTATGACTTCAACACCACAGTCAGGTGCTGCTTCACCGCCTCGTAAAGGCGCGAGGTGTTTTCGGCAAGCCTCTTGTCCGTCTCATGACTTTCAAGAACCTTATAGTCGTAAATCCGCTCGAGTTTGCGCCGCAGGTTCTTTGCCCGCGTGCTGTTGTCGCCAACCGACGCCAGCAGTTGCGACACTGTGGCAGCCTCATCCTCGGTGAACATGACGCCGCCGGATATTTCGCGGAAGAACGGCGAATTTTTGTCAAGCCGGTAAATGTCGCCGCTGCGCTCCACCACAAACCCCATGTCGCGGAAAGCCTCAAGATAGCGGTACACCGAACGCTTGCTGAGCGAAAGGCGCGATGCAATCTCCCCGTTCGTAAGGCTTGCGTTACCGGCCAAAAGCGTCATAAGCTTTAGTTGCCTGTCCAATTTCCCAAGTTCCATAGGTGTTTTATATTGGTGTTGCAAAATTTCCGCCGCCAAAAGACTGGCGTTACAAAGAATATCGTTAAATTTACAATCAAAATTAATCATTTGTTCCCATAAACCAACAAACAATGCCAAAAGATATGAGAATAAAACTTATAATTCTGCTCGCCGCATTTTCACTCTCCACAGCAATGCTTGCCGGCCGGCACGGCAGGTGGAGCGTTGAGAAAGCCAACGAATGGTATTCCAGGCAAGGCTGGATTGTAGGGGTGAACTACGTTCCCGCCACCGCAATAAACCAAATAGAGATGTGGCAGGCCTCAACATTCGACCCGCAAACCATTGAGCGCGAGATGAAGCTCGTGCAATACTGCGGCTTCAACACCGTAAGGGTGTTTCTCTCACACCTTGTTTACCTTGACGACCCCAAGGGCTTCAAGAAACGCTTCTCACAGTTTCTGGATATTTGCGAAAAGCACGGCGTGAAGGTGGAAGTTTCGTTCTGGACCAACGGCGGCAAATGCAAAAAGCCCGCTCTCGGGAAACAGCCCGACAGCCAGTATGGCGTGCACAACTCGCAATGGGTCATGGTGCCGGGCGCGGAATGGGCTAACGACAAGACCAAATGGCCGCTGCTGGAAAAAATGGTGAAGGACATCATCAGAACCTACCGGAACGACAGCCGCGTGCTTATGTGGTGCCTTTACAACGAGCCTGAAAACCACAGGCGCGGCATAACCACCTCCGTGCCGCTGATGAGCGAGACATTCAGGTGGGCAAGGGAGGCCAAGCCGTCCCAGCCGCTCACCGCGCCGCTGTGGTCGTGGGTGGGAAACACCATAACATCGCTGCCCGAAGTAAGCTACGCGCTTGAAAACAGCGACATCATAACCTTCCACGCCTACGACACACCAAAAAGCCTGGAACGCTACATCAAGCAGCTCCTGCCATACAAGCGCCCGCTGGTATGCACGGAATTCCTCGCCCGGCAAATGGGCTCCACGTTCGAAGGCTCATACCCAATCTTCAAAAAATACAATGTGGGGGCGTTGAGCTTCGGGCTCACCGCCGGAAAGTGCAATTTCAATTTCTACTGGAACAAGGAAGACGCACAGGGCAACTCAATCCCGTGGACCGAAGAGCCGAAAACATGGTTCCACGACATATTCCGCGCAGACGGCACGCCATGGAGCAAGGCCGAGGTGGACTACATACGCAGCCAGACCAGCGCAAAGTAAAAAAACGCCGCGATGCCGGCACAACCCAAACCAATATACAAGCAAACATCACCCACTAAAAAACATGAGGACAAGATTTTCAATACTTTTCACGCTATTTTTGTCGCTGCACCTTTGTGCGCAGAAAACCAACATCCCCACATCACAGATTAAATGCAGAGACCCGTTCATAACCGTTGACCGCGAAAATGGGGAATACTACCTTATAATGTCGCGGCGCGGGCCCGAAAACGCAAGGCTCTTCGCCTACAAAAGCAAAGACCTTGAAAACTGGGACGAAGCAGGATACGTTTACCACATGCCCGAAGGCTACAAGTGCCCCGACGACTGGTGGGCGCCCGACACATACTGTTACAACGGCAAATACTACTGTTTTGTAACAGTTGCAAACCACGCCAAGGGAATAATGCGCGGAACAACAGTGCTGCGCTCCGACAACGGCCCGCTCGGCCCATACAAGAACATCATGCCCGATGACCGCCTGTTCATAACGCCTCCGGGAATGCAATGCCTTGACGCATCCCTATACATCGACAAGGACGGCGAACCGTGGACTTTCTTCAGCGTGGAATGGAACGGCCCTAACGTAACCGACAGCGTGGGCGAAATATGGTGCCAGCGTCTCAACAAAAACCTTGACGGAACAATAGGCGACCCTGTGCGCCTGTTCCGCACCGCCGACGCACCGTGGGCAAGAGAAGCCAACGGCAAGGCAATCGTAACCGACGCACCGTTCGTGTGGCGCGACGACAAAAGCGGACACCTCCTTATGCTGTGGTCAAGTTTCGCCCCAAAATACGCCATTGGTCAGGCTATTTCCGCATCCGGAAACCCAACAGGACCGTGGGTTCACGAAAAAACCATGATATTCCCCAACAACGGAGGCCACCAGATGGTGTTCCGCGATCTGAAAGGCAACCTTAAGATGTCGTTCCACTCCCCCAATGAGGCAGGCAGCACGCTAACAATAAAAGATGCCGTAATAAAGAACGGAAAGTTCCTTCCCGCAAAATGAATTGAAGAAACCGCAAAAACTACATAGGACATGGGAAAAACTACGTCCTATGCAGGAAAAATTATGTCTGATGTAGTTTGAATTACATCAGACATAATTTTTCGCCCACGCAGCCCTCTGAAAACCAGGATATTACAAAAACTTTCGATTTTTTGCCACTTCCTTGTTAATCAGGCACTTGCCCAAATTCCTTGTTTGGGGGTTGTCACGGAACATCCGCCCGGTTTTCAGATCCCCATTGTCAGCATTTTCCGCCCCGCAGCCGGACATACAAAAAGGCGCATCCGAAAGATGCGCCCTTTGGGGATATTTCTGTCTTCCGGCCTTTATGCGTCCACGTTCGCGAATGTCGCGTTCTGCTCTATGAACTCGCGGCGCGGGCCCACATCCTCGCCCATGAGCATGGAGAATATGTAGTCGGCATCGGTTGCGTTTTCGATTGTAACCTGCTTCAAAAGGCGGGTGTCGGGGTTCATGGTTGTCTCCCAAAGCTGCTCGGCGTTCATCTCGCCGAGACCCTTGTAGCGCTGGGTGTTGATTCCCTCCTCGCTGCCGTTGTTGTATTTCTCCATAAACCTGCGGCGGTCGGCGTCGGTGTAGCAATACTCCTCTATTTTCCCCTTTTTGCACAGATACAGCGGCGGCGTGGCTATATACAGGTAGCCGTCCTCGATTATCTGCGGCATATAGCGGTAGAACAGCGTCATGATGAGCGTGTCGATGTGCGAGCCGTCGACATCGGCATCGGTCATTATTATCACCTTGTGGTAGCGCAGCTTTTCGATGTTAGCCTCCTTGCTGTCGCCGTTCACGCCGAAGCGCACGCCCAGTGCCTGGATTATGTTGTTAACCTCGTCGCTCTCGAACGCCTTGTGCCACATGGCCTTTTCCACATTGAGGATTTTTCCGCGCAGCGGCAGTATGGCCTGTGTCTCGCGGGTGCGCCCCTGCTTTGCCGTGCCTCCTGCCGAGTCGCCCTCCACAAGGAACAGCTCGCACTCCGCCGGGTCTTTCGACGAGCAGTCGGCAAGTTTTCCCGGCAGCCCGCCGCCCGTAAGCGCGTTTTTGCGCAGCACGCTCTCACGCGC
>CAKRMO010000052.1 GCA_934364765.1 uncultured Bacteroidaceae bacterium
TGGGGGTATAGCTCAGCTGGGAGAGCGCTTGAATGGCATTCAAGAGGTCAGCGGTTCGATCCCGCTTATCTCCACCACGAAAAAGTCCTGTAATCTCAATGGTTACAGGGCTTTTTCTTTTTCTGAATTTCGAGCGGGAAATCAAAAGTGTCAACAGAAAGTGTCAACAAATTTCGTCACGGCTCTGTTTTTCTATTCGGTTGCCGCGCTGTGTTGAGCAATTCAGCCCGCGCCGCGCTGACGTGGGTGCCTAATTTTCGGATGCATAGCCGGGTGTGTACACCTCCCTCCCCCCGCCGGGGGTAGCGGAAAAAGGCGCGCCCCGTCGAGCGCCGCCCCACGCCCCATACTATGCAGCCGTTTGAGAGTTCCCGAAAAAACAATGAGGGGGCGGAAAACAGGCGGCCTGCAAAAACTTTCGCTCACACGGAAATAAAAATGCCGCTTGGAATCCGTCCCCCATAAGGCTTATTCAGTTCATGTCATGCGCTTTTCTCAATCTGCTGCAGGATCTCAATGAGCCTATGCAGCACGTCTGGGTTATCGTCCAGCGCTGTCAAGTCAAGCCCGACACCCTTGCCGATGTGCATGGAGCACGTTCTAGGGCTATAGTAATCCGGCAAGTGAAATACCAGCTTCCCGTGCTTCGGGTAGTATCTGACGACGTTTTTTGACGTCTCAAGCACCTCCGGCTCTTCGAGCAGCCAATACTTGCAGAGTTGGTTCTTGTCGTCGAGAGCGCGATATTCCGCAGAATCTCCGCACTCTACTCGTTCTTTTCGCTCTGCGGATGTATGCCGCGTGTGTTCTATAGGCCATTCCCTCCGTTCAAAAAATCTATTGCTGAGTCGGTAAAAAAACCGCGTCAATGCGGCCGCGCTTTGGCAGTTCGGTGCAATCGGGTGCTTTGCATTACACAAGGCCCATAATCCGGAGCGCTTCCTGTTCTTTTTCCCGCTGCTGTTCTGCGCGTCTACTATTGCCTAGAACAGGGATGGATACGGGGCACATAGAACGCAAACGATCGCAAACGCGCATTTTCCGCAAGTCTGTGCACGCATTCATCATGTCCTTCGGCGCGAGGTTCGACGTAACAATGAGCGGCTTCTTTGAAAGAGAGCGCGAATCAGTGAAACGCTCTATGACTTCCAGTGCGAAGTCTGTTTCTCGCTCTGCTCCAAAATCATCGAGCACGAGAAGGTCAAAGGAATTCAATGCACGCAACAACTCGTCGATATTGCCCCTTGGCGATTGGGCTGCGCTTACGAAGCTTTGAGATGAAAACATGAGCGCGGGAATTCCGTTTGAGATGAGTTCATTTGCAATGCAAGCAGCGTAAAATGTTTTCCCTGTACCAACACCGCCGGAAAGAAACAATCCGTAGCCTTTTTGCTTCAGTTCGCCAAAGTGTTCTACATACTTGCGGCACGTCTTGGACGCATTGCTATTTGCGGCATCATCCCGTGCAAACGAGAATCGGCCTTCCGTGTACATTCTGCAGAAAAGCGGCGACGCTTCGGCTTTTCTCCTCGCTGCGTCTACGGCTTTGCGGCGTTTTGACTTGTCGGCCTCGGCACGATCACACGCGCACTCTACTGGCCTCTTGACGCCGCCAATGAGCGCGAAAACAGGTTCATTGCAAATCGCGCAACGTTTCACGCCGTCCTCATCGGTAATGATGCCGCGCTTTTCAGCGGCGGCATTTCCGCGCGCTGCGCATCCAGCAAGCACAGAACTTGGATTGTTTTCGATCATATGTTATCCCCAACCTCCTAAGTAATCGTCGTCACTTGGTATCCTGCTTCTTATCTGCTTGGCAGCAGGTTTCTCCTGATCTTCACGCGCCCATTTGCGCACAAGCGCTTTCCAGTTATGAACGGGTGTGCTGCCAATCGTCCAGCCCTTTGCGGCGTAGTTATCCACGAATTTCTGCGCATCAATCGAAAGCTGTTCTTGAGAGCAGAAACTTTCAATCTCTTCCACACTCGGAGCAACAAAGGGTGTGCGCTCACGCGCGCGACGTGCGCGCGGAACACTCACGCAGTCTTTGTTACTTACAGTCTTTCTTTCTATACAGTCTTTGTTATATACATTCTTTATTACCGCCGGTTGAACCAGCGCCGGTTGAACCAGCGCCGGTTGAACCAGCGCTGGTAAATCCGTCATAGGTTCGGCCGTCTTGGTGGTGTTTAGTTGCTGCGTTGGTACATCGGACACCGTCCAGGCACAGCCTAGCAGCCTCCCGTTTTTGCCACGCTTTCGTTCTCTCTTTACATAGCCTTCCAACTCTAAGCGTTTTAAGCTTGCCGCGATTGCGTCCTTTCCGTCGTGATTGCTTACCTTAGACAGTCCAGCAACAGAGAATTCCCAGTTTGGCGGGTACGACAGCAGCAAAAGAAGCAATCCCTTATCACGCAATGAAAGCTGATTGTTGCGCACGGTTATATTCTGCATTGTCGTAAAACCATTGCGCCGCTTTTCACTCGCCACGCTTTACCTCCTGCGCACACTTGAGCGCGTGTTTTCTGGCCTGACCGGCACAAACGCATTCTTACCCTCTGAGCGGCTTGCGTTTGCAAAAGGCTTAGTTGAGTTCGCAGAATCGGCGGGAAAATCGCATTTACGCGGATTGCCGCCAATGCCCGCCCGCGCGGGATTGTGCCCGCTGCGATATGGATGCAATGCGCAGTCTGCGATTTCACACCTGCGCACCTCTGCAGCATTCCCGCAGCAGCACTCGATACACTTTGCGCGGATTGCGCTCATAGGCGTGATTTTCTTACTCATGCGCTTCGCCTCCATCCGTGGCGACGCTCGTCCTGCTTTCCGCGTCGAGCATCTCCATCAAGAGCGGGACATTGATGTAATAGCGGGATTCGGCATAGAAGCCGGGTAGCTTGTTGCGCTTGAGTCGGGCGCGGAGCATCCCCTCAGGGAGGCCCGTCCCGTGTGCCGTTTGTCTGATCGTTTGAAAGTTGTTCATGTAAATCCTCCATGTAAGTATTTTGCAGCCGCAACGCCCTGAGAATTACTGTGCGTTATCGTCCTACACACTGTAATTATATCCTATTTTGTCGGTTTTTTCAACGCAACGCCTACTTACTGTATGTGTAAAATTCCAATAGCGCAAGATGTTGTGTTTGAAAACTTTCGACAAAAGCATGAAGGTTTTCGCGTTTCGCCGAAGAATATCACAACGGGTATATTATAGTGCACAAATGCGAGGACTAGTTTTTGTGAAAAACGTCGAATCGAAAAAAGAGGGGCAGGAAATCAATCCTGTCCCTCTTTCTTTGCCTATTCTCTTGTTACGCTGCACGCAAAAACGACAGCGTCAGCTGAAGTTTTCGATCACTCGATTCGTCGAGCAAGCGATCGATCTCGCGCCGTAAGTACGCCCTCCATTCCTCGTCTGTCATAGTTCACCCTCCTTTCCCCATGGTTCAGTTCTCTCCGCTCGCAAGCACGCTCTCGATGCCCTGCACCGTTCTGCGCTCGGCCTCCTCGGTGACGCCGGTATAAAAGCGCATGGTGGTGGCCGGGTCTTTATGGCCAAGAAGCTGCTGCACTTGTTTCAGATCCGCGCCGCCCTCCAGAGCGAGCGTTGCAGCCGTGTGGCGCAGATCGTGCGGGCTGACATTCGGCAGGTTGTGACGCTTCACAAATCTTGCTTGCCAGCGCGTCGGCACAGTTGGGTACTGCGGCGCATACGGGTTCACCGTGCTGCAGAAAATGTATGCGCTCGGGAGCAGCTTACCGTTGTATTTCTCCTCCTGCTCGTGTTTGAATGTCATGAGCATGGCATATACACGCGGAGAGAGCGGAACGGTGCGGCTCTCTTTGCCTTTTGTCTCGCCGATGTGGATCTTATCCGGACTGTTCTTGTCAATCGTCACATTGCGCGCCACATTCAGCGTAAAGGTATCGCCGTCAATGTCTCCCCATTGCAGACCGTTCGCCTCGCCGCGACGGAGACCGCAGGTAATCAGGACGTTCATAAAGCAGCGCCAGAACAGCGGCTCACTCTCAAGCGCTGCAAGAAATCGCTGCGCATCCTTAGGCGCGAGAAAATCAATCTGCTTTGTCTCTTTGCGTGGCTTGTCCTTGACGGAGAGATACCTGCAAGGGTCGTCTTTCAGATACCCGAAGCGGAGCGCATAGTTGATGATGTTCCGGAGTGTCTGGTAGTGGCGGGTGATCGTGGTCGCACTGTAGGGCTTGCCGCTGCGCGTCAGCGCTTCGGTGTTCAGATACTTGATGTAGCACTTGACCGCTTCGGCATCGATCGCGCGCAGCTTCTTACTCTCGCCGAAGTACGCCACAATGTCATCCGACATATTGCGGTAGAAAGAAATACTGCTCGGCGTATGCGTGCCGTCCAGAACGTGATCCGGCCACCAGTGTGCACGGACAAACTCCGCGAGCGTGATCTTGCTTTTGTCCTGCGTCGATCCGTTTCTCTCGAAGCCTTCTTTCTGCTCTTGCTCCCATGCATCCGCAAGCCGTTCAACCTCGCGGCGTTCTTTTGCCGGAGTCAATCCCTCCGGTCGCTTGATCGTGCACGTGCGCCAAATTTGCCGATACTGCTCATCGCGCCCAACACAGGTGCGGAAACGGTAGCTGACAACACTGCCGTCTTTCCCTTTTCTCGCGCTGATGTTTGCCATGGCTGCACTGCCTCCAAACGAAAAAGTGTCAACAAAAATACTCGAAAATAGTTGACACTTTTCATGTCTCTTGAAACATCGTACACGAAAAACACTGACGTGTCAACACTTTTCTGGAAGGTAAAAAATGATAATTCACGTGAAGGACATGAATGGCATTCAAGAGGTCAGCGGTTCGATCCCGCTTATCTCCACCACGAAAAGAGACATCCGATCGGATGTCTCTTTTCATTTTAAAATCGAATGGAATGCAGAGAGCAGGCGCAATGGGCAGCTGCCAGCGGACTACGAATGGCGGGGCCGCTGACGCAGGACTTCGGCACCGCACGCGTTTAGTCTGTTGCCTTTTTTGGGGCTGCTTATTCGATGGCGAAAGATGTGTCTGAGAATGCTGTCATATTGTCAGATGCAGATATTATAGCGGCACTGGCTGTGTATGTTTTGCTGTTCCTTGTTGCATATTTTGTTTTTTGTAATATGAGGTTCCTCTTTGCGAAGTATATGGTCTCAAACAATGACATTTGCGTTCTTTCATTTCGAAAAAAATATTTCTATAAGTGGGCGGATGTGGAAGATGTATGCGTGTGCAATTTAGGACTCAGTAATAGTAATTTCCACCGTATTATCCGGTGCACAAAGGACGCGTCTTTGGACAAAACAAAGTTTGCAAAGAAAAAAGCTATCTTATTTGGACAGACTTGGCCGTGGTGGCAGGATATGCAGTTTGCTGTGTTTCATATGAAAACGATTGCAATCCTTCCGTTTACGGAGGAGAATTATAAATTGATCACACAGTATTATCCTAATATCCGAACATATTCAGCCGATGCTCCAGAAAACCTGTGAACAGGGAAAAATCCCCGGCGCGCGGTGAATACCGATAGCCGGGGAATTTTCATGATGCGTTTATTTGAAAACCGAGTCAGGTTTTGGCCGCGGACGGCGCAGATAGAACTGCTGCAGTTCTTTGATCGTGTAGTTGGTGCCGAATTGGCGGTTGATGAGATTGCGCGCCATACCCCAGTTCCAGCCGTGCTCGCCAACGAGCCGGTACAGGACGTCGAGTATTTCGGGCTGCATATCAGGTCATCCTTTCTGATTCTGCAAGTTTCCCGGCCGCGTGATCCGCGGTGGTGCAGCGCCGACAGGAAATGTCCCGAAATCCGGCATTGCTGCTAAGAGACAAGATAGCATATTTCAGGCGAAAATTCAAGGAAATAACAAAAAATCTTGTATAGGTGAGATAAAGATTTGCAAAAAATCCCCGGCCGACGGAAAAAACCGATAGCCGGGGAATGCAATTTTGCGCCGCTGAGGTTATTTGCCGAGGGTCTTGACCCAGTCGGCAACTTCCTGCTGCGTGACGGCGGAGGCAAAGCGCTTGCCCGTCTGCCAGTCGCCAGTGCCGGCGAGCGCTGCGAGCTGCGTGCCGCTCTCGCCGATGTCGCTGCTGCCGGAGGTGCAGAAGGGGATGACCGTCTTGCCGGTGAAGTCATTGGCCTTGACGAACGTGTCCACCGGCCACGCGGCGATGCCCCACCAGATCGGGTAGCCGATGTAAACGGTGTCATAGTCGGCCCAGTTCGCCACGGTCGTGGTCTTGAGCGCCACATCGCGCAGGGTCTCATCGTCGTGCTCGCGCGAGACGCGGCTGCCGGCGTTGTTGTAGTCCAGATCGGCGCTCGTGTACGGCTCGGCCGGCTCGAGTTCCAGCAGATCGCCGTCCGTCGCGGCGGCGATGGCCTCGGCCGCAGCCTTCGTGTTGCCGGTCGCGGAGAAATAGATGACGAGCGTCTTGCCGCTGGCGGCGGGGGCCGTGGTGGTCTCGGGCGTGGTGGTCTTGCTGCCGCAGGCGGCGAGACTCAGGAGCATCAGCGCGCTGACCAGCAGGGGGATGATCTTTTTCATGACGGTACCGCCTTAGTCGTGGATGGCCGCGATCCAGCGGTCGATGGTCTTGTCCGGCGTGCGCAGCGTCGTGTCGTCAAAGTGCACGTCGAGGCCGGGCTTCACGTCCGCGCCCGGGCACAGCGCCCGCATATCCCGAATCGAGCGACCGAGCCAGCCGCCGTTCGTGGCGAAGGGGTAGACGGTCTTGCCGCCGAGGTCGTGCGCGGTCAGAAAGGCGCGCATGGCGGGGGCACAGGTGTACCACCAGACGGGCGTGCCGAGCACGATCGTGTCGTAGCGGCTCAGGTCGATGTCCATCGGTTTCAGCTCCGGCAGAAAGCCCTGCTTGACCTCACGCTCGCCCTGTGCGACTACGTCGTCATATGAGCCGGTGTAGGGCACGACGGTGTCGATGCGGGCAATGTCGCCGCCGATGGCGGCGTGGATGCGCTCGGCGATGCGCTGCGTGTTGCCGCGGTAAGAATAGTAAAGGATCAGAGATTTCATATTGCTTACCTCCGTATTGCATATTGTTTTCAGCTTACTGTCATCATACAACCTGAAGCTGACTTTAGGTCAAGATGGTGAAATGTAAATTTTTCTTGAATAAGGCGAAAGAGCGTAAAAAGCCCCGCACCGGTATGGTGCAGGGCTGTGTGATTTTTATCCCAGCTGGTCAAGCTCCGCCTGCCACACGGCGGTGCAGGCGTCGCTGGGCATGCGCCAGTCGCCGCGCGGG
>CAKRMO010000053.1 GCA_934364765.1 uncultured Bacteroidaceae bacterium
ACTGTTGAGTGCCGCCTCGTCCGGTTATGATATGTGTTGTTTATCTTTTGGCTATGGTGATGCCGTCAATGTCGGGTGCGTAGCCGTTGTCGCAGCCAAGGGTGATGGTGTTGTTGCCTTTCTTGAGCGTGCCGCGAACTGTGAGCGTGCTGTATTTTGTGTAGCTGCCTGTGTTAAGGTCTTTGTAGATTACAGGCTGCCCTCCGTTCACCACAATCTTTAGGTAGCGGTTTTCTCCGCAGGCGTAGCGCACGGTTATGTCGTATGTGCCGCCCTTTTCGGAGTAAACGTTTTTCCATTTCATGACGTTTTGCGGCGTGCCGCCGAGGAACATCACCTTCACTCCGCATGAGGCGTTGGCATCGTCGGCATAGCGTACGGTCTGCTTGTCGCCGCCGAGGTCGTTGAAGTTGGGCATATAGGCAGTTCCCGCATTGTAAACGGTGCGCTCAATGCGCTTTCCCTTTACAGTCCACATCTTGACGCTGCGTGCCGGCACGGTTTCGCTTATTTTGCCGTTGAGCACGGGGCCGGCGGTGTGGTGGATGAGGTCGCGTGTTGTGGCTTTGCCTGTCATGTCGATGATTTCGAGGGGAACGTCAAATGTCGCGGGTTCGTCGCCAAGGTTAAGCAAAGCCACGGCGCGTGTGTCGCCGTTGAGCTGCTTGATGTCCTTTACGTATATCATGGAGTTGTTCTTCTGGTAAACGATGTACGCCTGGAGTCCGAGCGGGTCCTGGTTGATGTCGATCAGCTCCTTGTTCTTCATGAGTTCGAGCGACTGGGCGGGTATCTTTGTCATGTCGCAGCCCACGAGCAGCGGCGAACTCTGTATGCACCAGATTGCCATGTGAACCTCTTCCTCGTTCAGGGGGAGACCCTGCCCGATTTCGAGCATATCCATGTCGTTGTAATGACCGTCGCCGCAATAAGCGGAGAGGTATTTGTTCTTGCCAATCACATATTTGAACGAGGGCCAGTTTGCCTGGATGTCGCCGCTTATTCTCCATGAGTCTGCAACGTCCTTGCACCAGGTGCCGGGGTATGCCCAGCGGCAGATGTTGTAGGAAATCTTGCGCCCGAGCTTTTTGCTTTCAGCCTTAATGGCGTTGCCGATGGCGGTGTATGTGGGTTCTTCCTGAAGTCCGAGGCCTGCCGCGCCGCAGTAGTCAACTTTCACGAAATCGTAGTCCCATTTGTTGAAATAAAGGTCGCAGTCGGCAGCCTCGTGTCCGTTGAATCCCACGCCGTGTCCGAACTCGGGGTTCTTGAACGAGCCGGATCCGCAGGTGTTTCCTGCCGCGTCGTTATATATGCCCGGCTTCAGGCCTTTTTTGCGGATGTACTCCGACACGTATTTCATCCCGCGCGGGAAAAGCTCGTCGTTGCTTGTCATGTTGCCCTGTGCGTCGCGCCCGCCCATATAGCCGTCGTCGATGTTGCAGTAAATGTAGCCGGCATCTTTGAGTCCGGTGGAAACCTGTGCGTCGGCGTTTGCGCAGATGTTCTTCTCGTTGATGTTGAGTGCGAGCGTGTTCCAGCTGCTCCAGCCCATTACAGGCGGGGCGAACTTTCTGTTTTTTTGTGCGCCCGCACTAACTGCAACGAGTAGGGAGGCGCAAATAATCAAAGACTTTTTCATGTTATGGTTATTATAGTGAATTGTTTTCTTGCAGTCTGCCTTGCAAATATAATAAGATAATTTCACAAAGATGTTAATGCCGGGCGATTATATATGTGTGAATTTTGCCTGCGCACGTATGTTCCTGTTTAATTTTCCCGAAAATCAGTCCCGCTTTCTCGTGTGGCACTTTGCGGCAGTACCAGAACGCCCCTTTGTCCGCAAACGTTATTCCCTCCGGTATGTCAACAAGCGAAAGGCTGGTGCAGCCGGAAAACTACATGGGACGTAGGAAAAACTATGTCCTATGTGGGAAAAATGATGTCTGATAGAATCCAGACTACATCAGACCATTTTTTGACGCTCATAAGGTGTAGAAAAACAATTTGTTACGTTTTCCGTTCTTTTCGGCTGTATATTTCTGCGACTCAAAACGTTATGTGTGTTTTGCGGTAATTGCGGCGTTGCGGTGAAGTTGGGCATGGTGTGATGTGGAATTATGGTGTTTTGCAATGAGTACATTAGGAATGGTGCGCAACAAAGCGTGCGTACGATATAAATGCCCTTGCCTGTGGTGATGGCTGTGGCTAAAATTGTGTCGTTTCTTATGTAAGCAAAAGAAAAAAGTGCCGCAAGTGTAGTTAAAATAAATTTATGGAGGGTGTTTTGTGTTAAAAAAACAAAAGAAAATTGCCGAATAACGACGCGTTATTGTGGCGCGTGAAAAGATAAGTGGTTGGAATTGTGATTGTTGGTTGTTTGCCGCTGTCTTTTGGGGGTTGTCGGGCGGCGGATGACGTAAGTTCTTTGTGTGGTTAAGTCGCTGAAATTCTTTGTAGATACGGAAAATATTTGTAATTTTGCAGCTCGAAATGGTGCATTGTGCGCCGTTGAGACTTGGATAAGGATAGAAATATATAATATATAAATAATTAAAATACAGTAAAATGCCTACTATTCAACAATTGGTAAGAAAAGGCAGAAAGGTCTTGGTGGACAAGAGTAAATCGCCCGCCCTTGATTCGTGCCCCCAGAGGCGTGGGGTGTGCGTGCGTGTTTACACCACTACCCCCAAGAAACCTAATTCTGCAATGCGTAAGGTTGCGCGTGTGCGTTTGACGAACTCGAAGGAGGTCAACTCCTACATACCCGGAGAGGGACACAACTTGCAGGAACACAGCATTGTGCTTGTTCGTGGCGGTCGTGTTAAGGATCTTCCGGGCGTTCGCTACCACATAGTTCGTGGAACGCTCGATACTGCCGGTGTGGCAAACCGCACCCAACGCCGCTCCAAGTATGGGGCGAAAAGGCCTAAGGCGTCTAAGTAAGAAATAAATCATTTGGTTTGCGAGGAAGCAAATAGCAGAAGGTTGAGTAAACGCTCCCGGCGGGGACGTTGAAGACAAAAATATTAGCAGCCCCAAATCAATTATCGCTAAAACAAAATGAGAAAAGCAAAACCAAAGAAACGAGTGATCCTTCCCGATCCCGTTTTCGGAGACCAGAAGGTTTCCAAGTTTGTGAACCACCTTATGTATGACGGCAAGAAGAATACTTCCTACAAGATATTCTATGCCGCTCTTGAGATTGTGGGTGAAAAGAACAAGGATGCAGAGAAATCCGCTCTGGAGATATGGAAGTCTGCCCTTGACAAAATCACCCCGCAGGTGGAGGTCAAGTCCCGCAGGATAGGTGGCGCAACGTTCCAGGTTCCCACCGAAATCCGCCCCGACCGCAAGGAGTCGGTCTCTATGAAGAATATGATCAATTTCGCCCGCAAGCGCAGTGGCAAGTCCATGGCGGAGAAGCTCGCGGCCGAAATAATGGACGCGTATAACGAGCAGGGCGGTGCATTCAAACGTAAGGAGGATATGCACCGTATGGCTGAGGCCAACCGTGCGTTCGCACATTTCAGGTTCTAAGGTTAAAGGAGAGCAATTACAGATGGCAAAAGTAGATTTGAACCTTACTCGTAATATCGGCATCATGGCCCACATCGATGCCGGTAAGACGACTACTTCCGAACGTATTCTTTTTTACACAGGTAAGACCCACAAAATTGGCGAGGTGCACGAAGGTGCTGCCACCATGGACTGGATGGAGCAGGAGCAGGAGCGCGGTATAACCATTACTTCGGCTGCCACCACTACCTATTGGAACTGGAATGACAAGACTTACAAGATAAACCTCATCGACACCCCGGGACACGTGGACTTCACCGCAGAGGTGGAGCGTTCGCTGCGTGTGCTTGACGGTGCTGTCGCAACATATTGCGCTGTTGGCGGCGTGCAGCCTCAGAGTGAGACTGTGTGGCGTCAGGCCGACAAGTACGAGGTGCCCCGTATCGCATTCGTAAACAAGATGGACCGTTCCGGCGCAGACTTCTTTGAAGTTGTGAGCCAAATGAAGTCCATTCTCCACGCAAATCCCTGCGTTGTGGCAATTCCTATCGGCGCAGAGGAAAACTTCAAGGGCATAGTTGACCTTATTCAGATGAAGTCGATTGTGTGGAATGACGAGACGCAGGGCGCGGAATATGAAGTTGGCGAAATTCCCGCCGAACTGAAAGACGAGGCGCAGGAATGGCACGACAAGATGGTTGAGCAGGCTGCGGAGTTCGATGACAACATCATGGAGAAGTTCTTCGATGATCCTTCTTCCATAAGTAACGAGGAGATTATTGCGGCTATCCGCAAAGGTACGCTTTCGCAAAAGCTTACTCCGATGACTTGCGGCTCTGCATTCAAGAACAAGGGTGTTCAGACACTGCTTGACTATGTTTGTATGTTCCTTCCCTCCCCTGTTGACACTCCGAATATCAAGGGCGTAAACCCGAGCACCGGAGAAGAGGAGGATCGCCGTCCCTCAGAGGATGAGCACACTTCCGCTCTTGTATTTAAGATTGCCACAGACCCGTATGTGGGCCGTCTCACGTTCTTCCGCGTTTACTCCGGAAAGGTAACTGCTGGCTCCTATGTGTATAATGTGCGCTCCGGCAAGAAAGAGCGCATTTCCCGCCTGTTCCAGATGAACTCCAACAAGCAGAACCCTGTGGATGTTATCGGAGCCGGTGATATAGGCGCTGGTGTAGGTTTCAAGGATGTGCGTACGGGCGACACTCTCGCAGACGAGGATGCACCGATAGTGCTTGAGTCTATGGACTTCCCCGACCCTGTGATAGGCATCGCCGTAGAGCCGAAGACCCAGAAAGATCTCGACAAACTCTCTAACGGTCTTGCCAAGCTCGCAGAGGAAGACCCCACGTTTACTGTTCATACCGATGAACAGAGCGGGCAGACCATTATCTCCGGTATGGGCGAGCTTCACCTTGACATTATCATTGAGCGTCTCCGCCGTGAATTTAACGTAGAGTGCAATCAGGGCAAGCCGCAGGTTAACTACAAGGAGGCTATCACGAAGACAGTCAATATCCGTGAGGTTTACAAAAAGCAGACCGGCGGTCGCGGTAAGTTCGCTGACATCATTGTTAATGTCGGTCCTCTTGACCCCGACTTTAAGGACGGCAATTTGCAGTTTGTCAACAAGGTTACCGGCGGTAACATCCCCAAGGAGTTCATCCCGTCTGTGCAGAAGGGCTTCGAGTCTGCAATGAAGAACGGTGTGCTTGGCGGCTATCCTATGGTCGGCCTCAAAGTGGAGCTGCTTGACGGTTCTTTCCACCCGGTTGACTCTGATCAGCTTTCATTCGAGGTTGCAGCCATTAACGCTTACAAGAACGCTTGCTCCAAGGCACATCCTGTTCTCATGGAGCCGATAATGCGCCTTGAGGTGGTTTGCCCCGAAGAAAATATGGGTGATGTGATAGGCGACCTCAACAAACGCCGTGGTCAGGTTGAAGGCATGGACACCAACCGTAGCGGCGGACGTATCGTGAAGGCTTTGGTACCGTTGGCTGAAACATTCGGCTATGTAACGGCACTCCGCACCATCACTTCCGGCCGCGCCACTTCGTCTATGCAATACGACCACCACGCTCCTGTGTCAACTTCGATAGCGGAGAAGGTGCTTGAGGAAATCAAAGGGCATACAGAGCTGCTTAAATAAGAACAATGTTCCGGGAAGGCGGGGTTAACGAATGACTCTTAACCCCGCCGGAACGGTACACAACATAACAAAACAATGAGTCAAAAAATTAGAATCAAATTGAAATCATACGATTATTCTTTGGTGGAGAAGTCTGCCGAGAAAATCGTAAAAACGGTTAAGGCGACGGGCGCGATTGTGAGCGGACCTATTCCACTCCCCACCCGCAAGCGTATCATCACAGTGAACCGCAGTACCTTTGTAAACAAGAAGGCGCGTGAGCAGTTCGAACTTTCCAGCTACAAACGCCTTATCGACATCTACAGCTCCACTTCAAAGACAGTGGACGCGCTGATGAAACTTGAACTTCCGTGTGGTGTGGAAGTGGAAATAAAGGTATAGTATAAAAACAGAATACATATCACTCAAACAAATTACTGAAATGCCAGGATTATTAGGAAAGAAAATCGGAATGACATCCGTTTTCAGTGCTGATGGCAAGAATGTGCCATGCACTGTTATCGAAGCTGGCCCTTGTGTAGTTACGCAGGTGAAGAGTGTGGAGAAGGACGGCTATGCTGCCGTTCAGCTTGGCTTCCAGGAGGCAAAGGCTAAGAATACGACCAAGCCCATGGAAGGACACTTCAAAAAAGCCGGCACAACTCCCAAGCGCCACTTGGCCGAGTTCACAGGTTTTGACAAGGAATTGAATTTAGGCGACATTGTTACCGTTGACGTTTTCGAGGGAGCTAACTTCGTTGATGTAACCGGTACGTCCAAGGGACATGGTTTCCAAGGTGTCGTAAAGCGCCACGGCTTCGGTGGCGTGGGCCAGACCACTCACGGTCAGGATGACCGTTTGAGAAAGCCGGGTTCCATAGGCGCCTGCTCTTATCCTGCAAAAGTGTTCAAAGGTATGCGCATGGGCGGCCAGATGGGTAACGAGCGCGTAACCACACACAATCTGCAGATACTTAAAGTTATTCCTGAGAGCAACCTCTTGCTGATAAAAGGTTCTGTTCCCGGATGCAAAGGTTCAATCTTAATTCTCAAGAAATAATGGAACTAAGCGTATATAATATAAAAGGAGAAGACACGGGTCGCAAAGTAACACTTGACGACGCCATTTATGGCATTGAGCCTAATGACCACGCTATATACCTTGCGGTTAAGCAGTATATGGCAAATCGTCGTCAGGGTACTGCCAAGTCAAAGGAAAGAAGCGAAATAAGCGGTTCCACCCGTAAGCTCGGCCGTCAGAAAGGCGGTGGCGGGGCACGCCGTGGCGACATCAACTCACCGCTGTTGGTGGGCGGAGCGCGCGTTTTCGGTCCCAAACCACGCGACTATGGCTTCAAACTCAACAAGAAGGTGAAGGCTCTTGCCCGTCGTTCCGCTCTTAGCTACAAGGCAAAGGAAAACTCAATCATAGTTGTTGAAGACTTCACGTTTGACGCCCCCAAGACAAAGAGCTATATTGAAATGCTCAACAATCTTAAGGTTAACGACAAGAAATCTCTCGTTGTTCTTCCCGATGTTGACCGCAATGTATATCTCTCCGGGCGCAATCTTCAGGGCACCAAGGTAACTGTTGCGAAAACTCTCAACACTTACAT
>CAKRMO010000054.1 GCA_934364765.1 uncultured Bacteroidaceae bacterium
GCCCGCCCCACAAGCGAGTTCTCGGGCGGTTGGAGAATGCGCATAGAGCTTGCGAAGATACTTTTGCGCCAGCCCGACGTGCTTCTGCTCGACGAGCCGACCAACCATCTTGACATAGAGAGCATACAATGGCTTGAGGATTTCCTGAAGCAGGCAAAGTGTTCCGTGCTTCTCGTGAGCCACGACCGCGCTTTCCTCAACAACGTAACAACGCGCACAATGGAGATCTCCGTGGGCAGGATTGTTGATTACCGCGTGGGATACGACGAGTTTGTGAAACTGCGGGCGGAAAGGCGCGAGCAGCAGCTTCGTGCTTATGAAAACCAGCAAAAGGAAATTGCCGACATAAAGGACTTCATAGAGCGTTTCAGATACAAGCCCACCAAGGCGGTGCAGGTTCAGAGCCGCATAAAGCAGCTGGAGAAAATCGTGCCCATCGAGGTTGACGAGGTTGACAATTCGTCGCTCCACCTCAAGTTCCCGCCCTGCCAGCGCAGCGGCGATTTCCCCGTGATATGCAAGGACGTGGAGAAAAGCTATGGCGACCACCTTATTTTCTCGGACGTGAACCTTTCGATAAGGCGCGGCGAGAAGGTGGCGTTTGTCGGCAAAAACGGCGAAGGCAAGTCCACGCTCGTGAAGTGCATCATGGGGCAGATACCGTTTGGCGGCGAGCTGAAGATAGGGCACAACGTTGAAATCGGGTACTATGCCCAAAACCAGGCGCAGCTTCTCGATGACAGCATAACCGTTCACGACACAATTGACCGCGCCGCACGCGGGGAGATACGCCTTAAGATTAACGACATCCTCGGAGCGTTTATGTTCGGGGGCGAGGCAGGCGAGAAATATGTGAAGTTCCTTTCGGGCGGCGAGCGCAGCAGGCTTGCCATGATACAGCTCCTGCTTGAGCCGGTGAACCTCCTGATACTCGACGAGCCTACAAACCATTTGGACATGCAGACCAAGGACGTGCTTAAAGAGGCTATTCTCGCTTTTGACGGCACGGCAATAATCGTCTCCCACGACCGCGACTTCCTGAACGGGCTTGTGTCGAAAGTTTACGAGTTCGGCGAAGGGAAGGTGAGGGAGCATATCGGCGGCATCTACGACTTCCTTTCCAAGAAAAACATTAGTTCGCTCGGGGAGCTGCAAGGCAGGCGTGCCACAGAAACTCCGGCACAGCCCAAGACGGAGAGCCGCAGCGAGGGGCGCATTGCCTATGAGCAGCAAAAGGAGATTGCCAAACGCCGCCGCAAGCTGGAACGCGCCGCCGAGGAGGCGGAAAAGGAGGTTACGCAGTTCGAGGCGGCGGTGAAGCTTCTCGAGCAGCAGATGAGCGACCCCGCCGCAGCGCAGGACGCTTCGCTTTTCAGCAGGCACGCATCGCTCTCAAAACAGCTTGCAAGGGCGATGGAGGAATGGGAGAACGCCGAAGGCGAACTCGAACAGTTCAACGCCGAACAGCAATAAAGAACAATAACAACCAAACAAAAACTATATGAACCTTAAGATGATTATTTCAGCATTTGCGTTGGCAGGGCTTACAGCTTCCAGCGGCAACGCCCAGCTTGCCACCGGCGTTCACAAGGAGGACTTGGACACCAGCGTGAACCCCGGCGACGACTTCTACAAGTTCGCCTGCGGCGGCTGGATGAAGAGCCATCCGCTTCCCGGCGATTATTCGCGCTACGGCACATTCGAGCAGCTTGACGAGAACAACGACAAGCAAGTGCGCGAGCTGATTGAGGGAATTGCCTGCAAGAAACAGGATGCCGGCTCCATAGCCCAGAAGATTGGCGACCTGTACAACCTTGCAATGGACTCGGTGCGCAAGAACAAGGAGGGCGTGAAACCGATAGCCAAGTACCTTGACATGGTGAAGGACATAAAGACCTTCAAGGACGTGATGGGAGTAAACGCAAAGCTCGAGCGCATAGGAATGAGCGGGTATTTCAACACCGGTGCCGACGCCGACCTGAAGGACAGCAAGAACAACCTTGTGCAGATAGGTCAGGGCGGTCTCACTCTTGGAGAGAAGGAATATTATATTGACACAGACTCCGCCACGCTCAAGATACGCACGGAATTCTCCAGATATATAACCAAGGTGTTTGAACTCTGCGGCTACGACAACGCCACGGCAAAGGCCAAAACGCAGTATGTTATGGACGTGGAGAACGCGCTGGCAAAAGTTTCGCGCTCCGCCACGGAGCTTCGCGACCCCGAGTCAAACTACAACAAGATGACTTTCGCGCAACTCCAGAAAGACTATCCCACAATCGACTGGAAGAGCTACTACACCGAGTGCGGCTATCCCGATTTCAAGGATATAAGCGTGGGGCAGCCGGAGTTTCTCCACGGAGTGGAAAACGCCTTGAAGACGATGCCCGTTGAGGCGCACAAGGCATACCTTGAGTTCAAAATCATAGACTTCGCCGCAAACTACACCAATGACGAGATGCGCAAGGCAAGCTTCGATTTCTACGGCAAGGTGTTCTCGGGCAAAAAAGAGGAGAAGCCGACATGGAAGCGTGCGGTTGCGCTTGTGCAGGGCGTGATTGGCGAAGGCGTGGGAAAGATGTATGTTGAGAAATATTTCCCCGAAAGCTCCAAGGAGCGCATGATAAAGCTCGTGAAAAACCTTCAGACAGCCCTCGGCGAGCGCATTGAGGCGCAGACATGGATGAGCGCGGAAACCAAGAAGAAGGCAATGGAGAAACTTTCCACATTCTATGTGAAGATTGGCTATCCCGACAAATGGAAAGACTATTCCAAGCTCACAGTTGACCACAAGCTGTCTCTTTTGGACAACATCGCAGAGGCTGTGAAGTTTGCCAACGACGACGAGATTGAGCGCACTGTGAACAAGAAGGTTGACCGCACAAAGTGGTACATGAACCCGCAGACCGTCAACGCTTACTACAATCCCACGACCAACGAGATTTGCTTCCCCGCAGGCATACTGCAGCCGCCTTTCTTCGACGCAAGCGCGGATGACGCTTTCAACTACGGCGCGATAGGCGTTGTGATTGGCCACGAGATGACCCACGGATTTGACGACCAGGGGCGGCAGTTCGACAAGGACGGCAATCTTAAAGACTGGTGGACCAAGGCCGATGGGGACAACTTCAAGAAGCGTGCGCAGGTTATGAGCGATTTCTTCAGCAACATAGAGGTGCTTCCCGGACTGAAAGCCAACGGCAAACTGACCTTAGGCGAGAACCTTGCCGACCACGGAGGCCTGAACGTGGCGTTCCAGGCACTGCAGAACGCGATGAAGGAAGCCCCGCTCGACAGTGCGGACGGCTTCACGCCCGAACAGCGTTTCTTCATAGCATACGCCAACGTCTGGGCCGCAAACATAAGCGATGAGGAGATACGCCGCCGCACAAAGAGCGACCCGCACGCCTTGGGACGCTGGAGAGTGAACGGCGCACTCCCGCACATTGACGCATGGTACAAGGCGTTCAACGTAACCGAAAAGAACAAGCTGTTCGTTCCCAAAGACAAGAGGGTTACAATCTGGTAAAAAGTCCGTGCGCAATCTGCCGGAAACAACAAAAACTCCCCGCAAGGCACAAAAGCCCTGCGGGGAGTTTGCTTTATGCGTAAGCCGTTGTGTTACAAGATAATATCAGTTTTAGGATTTCTATTGTAACGATATGTTTTTCAGATGTTTGCAAACGGCAAAAAAAGGTCTGATGTAGTCTGGATTATGTCTGATATAATTCTTCCCGCATAGGACATAGTTTTTCCTGCATCCGATGTAGTTTTCGCGGCATTTGGAAAAACGCAATTATTTTACCGCCGCCGTTGCAGGATAATCGGAATAAAATTTGTATCATTGCATGATATTAAAACCGTTTTGCGGACTGAAAGCGCAAACACACTAACGAATTATCTTACAGATGCAGGCTCTTATATTGGCGGCGGGAATGGGCAAACGCCTCAAGGAATTTACAAAGGACAACACCAAGTGCATGGTCAGGGTGAACGGCGAAATGCTCATCGACCGCGTGGTGGCGCAACTTCTGCGTCTGGGCGTGAGCCGCCTGGTGGTGGTAACGGGCTACAAGGGCGAGTCCCTGCGGAGGCATCTCGGCACGGAGCGCGGCGGGATGAGGATAGAGTATGTTGACAACCCCGACTACTGGCGCACAAACAACATCTACTCCCTGTGGCTTGCCAAGGACAAACTGCAGCAGGAGGACACGCTGCTCTTGGAAAGCGATTTGATATTCGACTATGGGCTTCTTGAGGGCATAGCCCAGGACAAGGAGCCGAACCTCGCCCTCGTGGCGAAATACGAGCCTTGGATGGACGGCACGATGGTGCAGATTGACAAGGACCGCAACATTGTGAATTTCGTGCCCAAAAAGGCTTTTGACTACAAATATTCGGCCACCTACTACAAAACGGTGAACATATACAAGTTCTCAAAGGAGTTTTCCGCAAACAAGTATGTGCCTTTTCTCGAGGCATACATCAAGGCGGTGGGAAACAACGAATACTACGAGAATGTGCTGAGCATCATAACATTCCTCAACAGCAGCAGCCTCAAGGCCCTGCCCGTGAACGGCGGCAAATGGTATGAGATTGACGACAAGCTCGACCTCGACACCGCAGAGCTTATATTTGCCGGCGACGGGGACATTCTCGGCAAACTGTCTGCGCGGCACGGCGGCCTGTGGCGCATTCCGCGCCTTCTTGATTTCAGTTTCCCCACCAATGTGTTCTTTGCCGCTTCGGGAATGACAGACGAGCTGGAGGCCAATTTCCGCACTCTTCTTTCGTCAAGCCCATCGGCTATTGGGGTGAGCAGCCTCTGCGCAAGCAAGTGCTGGAACGTCAGGGAGAAGTATGTTGTACCGGGAAACGGAGTGTGCGAACTTGTTGAGAAGCTGCGCCGCGAACTCGGCGGAACGGTATGCACCGTGCGCCGGCTGCCGGCAGTTTTCGGGCGCACCAACAGCAGCGACACCCTTGTCTATGTGCCGCAAAGCGCAGACCTGTCATACTCGGCAGAGGACATAATGGAATTTTTGCGCCCGCGCAATGCCGGCATCCTGATGCTGTCAAACCCCGATCTTGTAACGGGAAGCGTCACGCCGCGAAAGGACATACTGCGCCTGGCTGAATGGTGCGGGCAACGCAATATGCACATGGTGGTGGACGAGAGCGCGGCGGATTTCTGCACCGCGCCGCCCGAATGCTCCGTGCTTGACGACAGTGTGCTTGAACAGCATCCCCACGTTGCGGTGGTCAAAAGCATGGCGGCGTATGGCATTGCCGGAATACGCCTCGCGATACTTTGTTCGGGCGACAGCGGACTTGTGGGCAGGATAAAGGCTTCTTCGGGCCTGTGGAACGTAAATTCCGTGGCAGAGTTCTTCATGCAAATTCTCGGAAAGTACGAAAGCGGCTACGCACGCTCGTGCGAGGCATTGGGGAAAGAGCGGGAACACCTGCGCGAGGGACTCGGAAAATCCGGGGTCCTGAAAGCGATGCCGTCTCAGGCTAACTTCCTGCTGTGCGAGGTGATGAAGCCCGCCACTGTGTCCGCGCTTTTGCTGTGGATGCTGAGAAAGCACAACATCCTGCTGCACGACAGCACCGCACAAGTGAATGCCGGCGGCAGGGAATTTGTGAGGATAGCCGTAAGAAGCCATGCCGACAACGCGCATCTGCTTGCCGCGCTATGCGAAGCCGGAGCCTTCCCGCCCCTGCGCAAGTAGGATTTCCCCAAAACGTCATGGCGCAAGGCGCACTTTCAGCGGTTAAGCCTGTATCTTGCCCCGTTCAGGCTTTTCACAATGCCGCGCATCTCCATTTCAAAAAGCACTGACATCAGCCGCGCCATGGGAATGTCGGTCTCAACAGTTATAAGGTTTATCTGCTTGCCGTCGCTCCCTTCGAGCGAATCAGCTATTCTCCGCTCCTCTTCGCTAAGTTCTGGGAAAAGCTCCGGGGCGGCATGACCCGCAGCCGCCGGATTTGTTTCGCAATCCCAGCACAAAGCCTTTACGAGACTTTCGGCAGAGGTTATCATGCGCGCCTTGTTGTCCATAATAAGCATATTGCACCCTTGGGAGGCGGCATCGCCCGCACGTCCCGGAAAGGCGCACACTTCGCGGTCGTAGCTCTCCGCCACGGATGCCGTTATCAGGCTTCCGCCCTTTGTCGCACTCTCCACCACCACGGTTGCGTCGGAAAGCCCGGCAATGATGCGGTTTCTCCTCACAAAATTCGTCTTTTCGGGAATAGTCCCGCTGGGAAACTCCGTAAGAAGCCCGCCATTGCCAAGCATCATCCTTGCCGTGTCGCGGTGCATCGCAGGATAAACGGTGTCGAGCCCGTGTGCTAGCACGCCGACGGTAGGCAGCCCCGCCGCGAGTGCGCCACGGTGTGCGTTGATGTCTATTCCGTAAGCCAGACCGCTTACAACAACAGTGCCGGGGGCCAAGGCGGCAAGGTCGCGTGTGAAAGAGGCACACAATCCCCTGCCGTATTCCGTGCAGTGGCGCGTGCCTACCACAGAAATTATCCTGCGCGAGTTGAGGTTCGCGTTTCCTTTATAGAAAAGCACAAGCGGCGCGTCGGCGCATCCCTTGAGCCGCGCAGGATAGTCGGCATCCCCTATGCCGAGGCACTGTATCCCCTTGCTTACGGCAAATTCCAGCTCCTTTTCGGCAAGCGGCATGACACCGTCAAGTTTTCTCACCGCCTCGGCGAGCTTTGGCGAAGCTTCGGGAACAGCGTCCCTGATGTCGCTGCGGCTCTCCCATACGGCGGTCGCGCTTCCCGCCCTGCGCCACAGTTCCAAGGCATTGGCGGGGGAATACTTGAACACGAAGGCTATCGCCGTCTCGTAAAGTGTCTCGCGGGAAATCATGGCTTTTTCACAAGGGCGGCAACCTTTTCGTCAAGCTCCCTGCAAAGCCCGAGTTTGCCGTTGACAAGGCACACCACATCAACGCGGCTGCTGAAAACCATCCTGTCTTCGGGCAGGCGGAATATGTCCTGGTAAAAAACATAGCGCAGCCCCTCGCGCTCCATCGCGAGACGGCTTATAAACTCGTCGTCGCTGCGCAGCGGGGACTTGAAGCGCATGTTGTTCTGCGCCACCACGGCGTCAATCCCCGCGTTGTGCATTTCGGCGAAGCTCATCCCTATCGAATGCAGGAACACATGGCGCGTGTGCTC
>CAKRMO010000055.1 GCA_934364765.1 uncultured Bacteroidaceae bacterium
CCCCTACACGCGCCGTTTCTACGAGTTCGGCGATGCTGTGGCAGAGAATTTCGCCGGCATAATCAGGGCTTTCACAAGGCGCACGGCGAAGTTTCACGAGGCGGGGATGCTCCACCGCGACTTCTCGCCGGGAAACATATTGTTCGACAGTGTGGACGGTGAGTGGAAATTCGCCATTGTTGACATAAACCGCATGAGCTTCTCGCCTGTAAGCGTTGAAAGGGGATGCCGCAACTTCGCCCGCCTGTGGGGGCAGTTGGGCTTCTTCCGCATTGTGGCGGATGAGTACGCCAAGTCGCGCAACGCCGATGCCGAAGAGTGTTTCCGCATAATCCGTGAGGCGCGGCGCAAGTTTTGGACGCGCTTCGCCAAAAGGCACAAGGTGAAATACCGATTGGAGTTATAGGCGAATGAACGTGCAAATAATCAATAATTTGCGCCTTTGTAGAGGCGTATGGCATACGCCCGGATTGCGCGGGTTTTGCAATGCTTGGCGGTGGTTTGCGATACGTTTCAAGCGACAGCATACAGGGCGTATGCCATACGCCCTTACAAATGGCGCAAAACCATAATCGCACACCCTTTCCCAAACACCCCGAAAACTACATGGGACATAGGAAAAACTACGTCCGATGCAGGAAAAATTATGTCTGACGTAGAAAATCCTACATCAGACATAATTTTCAGTATAAGCAACCTGCTGTTAAACAGTTACTTGCAGATAATTTTCAAAACAGCGGCAATCGCCTGTCTATCAATTGCTTGCGGAAAAACCGGCTTTTACTGCCTCTTTGTAATCTTTTTGCCGTTTTGGATGTAAACCTCTCCCTTTTTAGGTTGGGTTATCTTTATTCCCGACAGGTCGTACATCGCGCCGTTGTCCCTGCGGGTTTCTGCGCTGCTTATTCCTGTGGTTCCGCCGCCTATCTGTGCCACAGAAATGCCCCTTGAACGCAATCCGTTGAGCCAAATGGTGTTTTTGTATCGGTCTATGGAAATTTTGGCGATGTCATTGTCGGCTATGCCCGAGTTGTCTGTGTTGTAGATTTCCCATTTGTCGTTTCCGTCAAACATGGTTACGCCCACATCGCCGTATGTCCCCAGCCACAGGTTGCCGCTGGCGTCAACGGCTATGCTTGTGATTGTGTTGCTCGGCAGCCCGGAGTTGCTTCTGTTGTAGGTCTTCCATGTGCGGCCGTCAAAGCGGGTAAGCCCTCCGCCGAACTCCGGCCCCATGTTGCTTTCGCCCGATGCAATCCAAACGTTGTCCTTCTGGTCAACCGCTATCGAGCGTATCATGTTCATGGGCAGCGGGCTGTTGTCCTTGTTGTATTCCGCCCATTCCCCGCCGTTGAACATACACAGCCCTTTGCCGTAAACGCTGCACCAAAGGTTGTTTTTCGAATCGGTGGCGATGTTTGTTATGCGGGCGTTGTTCACCGGCGTTTCGGGGGTGTTGAAGTTCGTCCATCTGCTGCCGTCGAAATTGTAGAGGCCCTTTTCCGTCCCCACCCACAGCAGGTTTTCGCCATCGGAGGTTATGTTGGTTACGGAGTTCCTTTCGATTGGGCAGTTGCGGGTTGTGAACGCCACGGTGTCGCTGCCGCTTATTTTCAGCAGGCACGTGTCGGTGAAATGCAGCGCAATCCACACGTTTTTGTCCCTGTCAATGTGAATGTTCTTCACTTTGTTCACCGTGTCGTTGCTTTCCATCAGAACTGTGCGGTTGTCGTCTTTGTCAATGTGTATTATCCCCCCGCTTGTGCCTATCCATATTTCGCCGTTGTCGGTTGCGGTGGCGGTGGTGTCCATCCTTTCTGCCGGTATAAGGCTCTCGTATGTGTCAACGTGCTGCAACTCTCCGTTTTCAAACTTGTAGAGTCCGCTGCGCGTTGAGTCTACCCAGAAGTTTGTCCCGTCGATGAGCAGCGACGCCACTTCGTCGTGCTTTTTGGTGGACGGCAGACTGTATTTCGTGAACTCCCCACCGTTGTATTTCACGAGGAAATTGGCTGAGCCGAACCATACGTTGCCGTTGTTGTCGGTTGTTATGGCGTGCGTCCTGTCTGAAGGGATTGCGGAATTGGCGGCGGTGAATTTTATGAAGTCCTGCCCGTCATATTTCACAACGCCCTCTTCGGTTGTGGAAATCCATTTGTTGTTGCGCTGGTCGATGGCAATTCCCGAAACGCTGTTTATTCCCGGAATCCTCACGATGCCGGTGCTTTCGCTGTAGTAGCCGAACAGTCCGTCTTATGCAGTCGGTGGAGGTGTAGTTCTTCCAGTCCGAAAGCTTGTTTGTTCTGAAATACTGTGTTTCCACAATTTTTTGTGAAAACGCGGAAATACTGAAAAATGCAATGGCCGCAAAAAACAAGGCTTTCTTTTTCATGCTGAAAGATTTATTAATGTGCGCTTCAAAGATAGGGGTTTATCTAATACAGACAAAATAAAAACGGATAAAAATAAAAGAAAAACATTGTTGCATTGTGCAACAATATTCGTGGGAATCCTTGTGTTTACAGGGCTTCCGGCAATATTTTTAACACATGAAATTTTTGTGTTTTGGCGGAAATTTTTACGGACACGTTTTTGAATTGTAAAGGAAAGGACAGATGTTTTTCCGGCATATATTTTAAGTTGTCTTACTACGTTCGATGCACACATTTACTTCGACCGAAGTAAATGTGTGCATCGAACGTTATATATTCTTATTACGACCGAAGTAAGATAATGCGGAAAAGCCTTTTGCGCGGCACGCACATCGTTTGGCTGATTTATGGAGCGGACGGCTTTTGCATTGTCATGTAGCTTACCATGCTATTCCTCTCCCGAAAAATTATGGCGGGATGCTGCGGACGTTGCGGAAATTGCTAAATTTGTCAAATCAAAAACCGACCGAAATGAACGAGCAGCAGAGGATATTGCAGTTGCGAGGGGAACTGCACAGGCACAACCACCTTTATTATGTTGAGAGTGCGCCTGAGATAAGCGACCGCGAGTTTGACGCGATGATGCACGAGCTTCAGGAACTTGAGGCGAGGCACCCGGAGATGTACGACCCCAATTCGCCCACGCAGCGCGTGGGCAGCGACTTGGGCGTGGAGTTTGCGCGGGTGAGCCACCGCTATCCCATGCTTTCGCTTTCCAACACCTACAACCGCGAGGATGTGCGCGCTTTCTATTCGCGTGTGAGCGAGGGGCTGGGAGGGAGGCCCTTTGAAATATGCTGCGAACTGAAGTTTGACGGACTGTCGATTTCCCTGACATACGAAAAGGGCAGGCTTGTGCGTGCCGTTACGCGCGGCGACGGCGAGCAGGGCGACGACGTTACGGCTAACGTGCGCACCATACGCAGCATTCCCTTGCAGCTCGCCCCCGGCGACTATCCCGACAGTTTCGAGATACGCGGGGAGATACTCATGCCGTGGAAAAGCTTCGAGCGGCTAAACGCCGAGCGCGAGGCGGCTGAAGAGCCTCTGTTCGCAAATCCCCGGAACGCCGCGTCGGGGACGCTGAAAAGCAAGAGTTCCGCCGTGGTGGCGCAAAGAGGGCTGGACGCATACCTTTATTATCTTCTCGGAGACACACTTCCGTCGGACAATCACTATGGCAATCTTGAAAAGGCGGCGGAGTGGGGCTTCAAGGTTTCAAAGGCGATGAAGGTTGTCTCGGGGCTTGAGGACATTTACAAATATATAGACTATTGGAACGAGGAACGCCGCAAGCTCCCCGTGGCTACGGACGGCATAGTGCTTAAAGTTAATTCGCTCGCGCAGCAGCGCGAACTGGGGTTCACCTCCAAAACACCGCGCTGGGCGATTGCCTACAAGTTTGAGGCGGAAAGGGCGCGGACAAAGCTGCTCAAGGTTACTTTCCAAGTGGGCAGGACAGGGGCGGTAACGCCTGTGGCAAACATGGAGCCTGTGCTGCTCGCCGGCACAATGGTCAAGCGTGCCTCGCTCCACAACGAGGACATGATAAGAAAGCTCAACCTGCACGAGGGCGACTATGTGTATGTGGAGAAAGCAGGCGAAATAATTCCGCAGATAGTGGGCGTGGACACGGAAAACAGGGACGCGAGGGGCGAAGCCGTGAAGTTCATAAAAAACTGCCCAGAGTGCGGTGCGCCTTTGGTACGCTACGACGGCGAAGCGGCGTGGTATTGCACAAACACGGCAACCTGTCCGCCGCAGATCAAGGGGCGCATAGAGCATTTCATATCCCACGACGCAATGAACATCGACTCGGTAGGCCCGGAAACGGTGGACGATTTCTACAGCCGCAAGCTAATCAAGGATGCCGCCGACCTTTACAGCCTGAAAGTGTCGGACATCGCCGGGTATGGCGGCTCGCGCGAGAAGTCGGCACGCAAAATGCTAAAAGGCATAGAGGACAGCAAGCAAGTTCCGTTTGAGAGGGTGCTGTATGCCTTGGGCATAAGGTTTGTGGGCAAGGTGTCGGCAAAGAACATAGCCCGCGCCATGAAGAACATTGACGCGATAGCGGCGGCATCGGTTGAGGAACTTTCCCAAATAGACGGCGTTGGCGAGGTGATAGCCCTAAGCATAAGGCAGTACTTTGCCGAGGAGAAGAACCGCGAGTTCGTGGAGCGTCTCCGCGCAGCCGGCGTGCGGATGTCGCTTGGCGAGGAGGCGCAGCCGAAAGGCACGGCTCTCGAAGGGCAGTCTGTGGTGATAAGCGGGGTTTTCCGGCATCATTCGCGCGAGGAATACAAGGCGATGATAGAGCAGTATGGCGGCAGAAACGTTTCGTCAATATCGGCAAAGACCTCTTTCGTGCTCGCGGGCGACAACATGGGGCCGTCGAAGCTCGAAAAGGCAAGGAAACTCAACATACCGCTTGTGGGCGAGGACGAATTTCTGAAAAGGCTCGGCGCGGGGTGATGCGCACGGCGGTTGCGCAAGCCCAATTGCCTAAAAATGCCGTTCGTGTCAATTTTCGGGAATGTGTGGTTGGGGAAATGAGGGGCAATCAGTAACTTTGCACCTGCTTGCAATGGTTATGGAAAGGGGTGATTTCGCTAATTTCATCAGCGGTGCAGAGGCGCGGGACAGGATGAACCGCCTTGCCGCGCAGGGGACGGATTTCGTTTTCGTCATAGACTATCCGCGCGAAAACTGCATTGTCCTGCCTTTGGGCGAGGTTGACGTTTCACAACTGCGCTTCGACTTCCCCAACGCCGGGAGGGGCGCGGGCTGCGGCGTTCATGATGTGGGCGGTGTGGTATGGCGGCCCGCGTTTCCGCCTTACGGGGAATACGAGCGTGCGTTCAGATGTGTGAAGGACAACATCCAGCGCGGCAACAGCTACTTGGTGAACCTCACGGCCAAGGTGGGGATTGAAACAAACCTTTCACTAAGCGAAATTTTCCGCCGTTCGGTTGCGCCCTACCGCCTTTGGCTCAAAAACCGCTTTGTGTGCTTTTCCCCCGAAACATTTGTGCGCATCAGCAACGCTGGTGTCATAAGTTCGTTCCCGATGAAGGGCACAATCGACGCTTCCGTGCCGAATGCCGCCGCCGTGCTTGAGAACGACGAGAAGGAGGCTGCCGAGCACGCCACGATAGTTGACCTGATACGCAACGACCTCAGCATTGTGGCGGAGGGGGTGCACGTGAAACGCTACCGCTATGTTGAAGCCATCGAAACAAACCGTGGGCGCATTCTCCAGACGAGTTCCGAGATTGTGGGGCGGCTTCCCGGCGGCTGGCAGGGGCGTGTGGGCGACATTGTATTCTCGCAACTTCCCGCAGGGTCAATCACCGGTGCGCCAAAGCCCGAGACGGTGCGGATTATTGCCGATGCCGAAAACTATGAACGCGGGTTCTACACAGGCGTAATGGGGAGCTTTGCGGGCGGTGCGCTCGACAGTGCGGTTATGATAAGGTTTGTTGAGAACTGCGGCGGAAAACTGTTTTTCAAGGCGGGCGGCGGCATAACCTCAAAGAGCGAATGCGAAAAGGAATACAACGAGATAAAGCAGAAAGTCTATGTGCCGTTTTGTTGAGACCATAAGGTTGCAGGACCATAAGGTGATGAATATCGCCCGCCACCAAATGCGCTACGGGCGCACGGCGCGGCATTTTTTCGGCAGCGGCTATAATGTTGAAGACCTTGGAAAAATTGCCGCCGGCTTTGCGGCAAATGAGGGCGTGAACAAGGTGCGCATTGTCTATGACGGTTCGGGGGTTGTTTCGGCTGCTTGCGCCCCATACCAAATGCGGAACATAAGAAGCCTGCGCCTTGTGGAATGCGACGGCATTGACTATACATATAAATATGCCGACCGCACCGCGCTCGACAATGCAATGAAATTGCGCGGGGGCTGCGACAATGTGGTGATAGTCAGGGATGGGCTGCTCACCGACACCTCTTACACAAACATAGCCCTTTATGACGGCTGCCGCTGGCTTACGCCCGCCCGCCCGCTGCTGCAGGGCACAGCCCTTATGCGCCTGTTTGACGAGGGGAGGCTTGAAGCCCGCGACATAAGGGCAGGGGAGATTTGGGATTACTCGCATATCGCCCTGTTCAATTCCATGATAGATTTCGGCAAACTGGTTTTGCCAACGGCTTGCGTGCTGGGATGATTTGCGGCATGGCGTATATGGCGTATGCCATGCGCCCCTGCAATTTCCGCAAAACCTATATTGGCAACTATTTTTCAAAACACCACGAAAACTACATCAAATGCAGAAAAAACTACGTCCTATGTAGGAAAAATTATGTCTGATATAATTTAAACTACATCGGACCTTTTTTTGACGTTTGCAAACGTTTGAAAAACAGAAACTTATACCATGTGGATAGATTGAGGACAAATAATTGTGTAACAGAATGTTAGCTCTCCGGCGGCAAATTCCGGCAAACGCGTGTGCGGTTGCCGTTTCCATAATGGCATTGGGGCGGGTTTGCAAACACGGGCGGCGGAATTTATGCGTGAACCATTATTCCGCACGCCACAGTGCTGCCCCCGGCTTTAAGAGTTTTTCGCGGCATCGTGCCGTTTATTTCCGTTGCGAGCCCTTATTTTTGCAACAGCATGGCAAGAAAACGCACTTTTTCACTATATTTGCACAAATATCATGGAATTAAACTAAGCATCAATGAATAACTTTTTCAAAACCCTTTGTCTGGCATCGGCGGCACTGCTCGCAATGCCTGCCGCAGCCCAAAAC
>CAKRMO010000056.1 GCA_934364765.1 uncultured Bacteroidaceae bacterium
ATCTTCATGTTCGGCGCGGCCTTGATGAGGTCGGGCAGCTTGTCGTTCGACGGCTGAAGCACGCGGTTCACGCCTTGTATGTAGCCGTTGCTGCATTCCACGTCGGGATTTTCTATGATTGACTTTTCGTTCACCACGACAACGGTCTTGGAGTTTACGGTGTCGAACGAAATCATTATGTAGCGGTCGTCAAGGCTCCGGGTTTCAAGTGCGCCTATCACGAAGTCGGTTGTCTTGAGCCCTTTTTGGTTCTGGTTGTCGATTATGGCGTTTCTTACGATGTATTCGGCTATTTCGTATGTAATGCTGTCGAGGTTGCAGTTCTGCCTCTCATACACCGAGTCGATAAACTGCTGCACTGCCTTGTCGCTTGGCGCGAATACGGTGTAGTTTCCGCGAGAGGAGAGCAGCGACGACACGCGCGAGTCGGTTTTGCGCCCGGTCCTTACGCGCTTGGTGAGCCTTGAAAACAAGGAGTAGCCTTCGGTGTTGTCAAGATAGCCGGCAACGGTCTCCCCCTCGAACACAAAAAGGTTTGAGGAGTCCACCTTGTCCGAGCAGCTCCACATTGCCGCAACGGCGAATGCTGCGGTAATTCCGCCAAGCAGCCTGGATTTGATTCTTTTCAAGTTCATAATTTTATAATATTATGTTTGTTTCAAATTTTTGCCGCACGCCAAAGGCGGATGTCCACCTTGCGCCCGTATTGTTCCTTTTTGAGTTTTACAGTAAGCGAGCCTTTTTTCACGGTGGCGGGAACTTCCGCCCCGTCAACGGTTGCTTTCGCGCTTTTCGCCATTGCCGGCACCGGTATGGTTATCTCCTCCGCCCCGTTGGCGTAGAGGTTGTAGTGCAACATATCACCTTTTACCGGCCCGAACGTAATGTCGTTGAGCTTTGTGGCGGCGAATTTGTATTTCCTGCCGTCCACTGTGATTTCATTGCATTGCTGCCCGTAGAAGGTGCAGAGGAGTTTTCCCTTGACGTTGAAGCCCATCGACAGCCGTCCTGTATAACTCACGCGGTGTCCGTTCACCGCCGCGTTCTTCAGCGTTATGGTGTCGCCGGGCAGCGGGTTGTCTTTAAGTATCCGGGCGTCGTATTCACCGTTTCGCGAGAAATTTCCGTCCCAATTCTCAACGTGAGTGCGGTAATGGTTCACGACCATCGCAGTTCCGTTGGGGAACGACGAGACAAAGTATCCGCCAGTGCGCGAAAGGTATGCGGGATTGTCGTTCACGCCCTTGAACGCGCCGCTTGCGGGATACGCGCCGAGAGAGTTGAGAACCTCGAACATATTGCGGCTTTCGTAGCCGAGACTTCGGCTTTGGTCGTCGCGCAGACGGCATCCCATGAAACAGGCTCTGCCGCCGTTGGGATAGTCTTTCACAGTGCCGATTGTCTCGCCGTTGCAGGTGGCGGCTACTTCGCTCCCGGCCGTTTCTGCCGGGTAAATGCGGTCAACAATGAAGTCGGTGAGTATCGTCTGCGGCTCGACGCCTTTCATAAGTCCTGTGAAATCAATCTTCTTTCCGCTTGCGGCTTTTCCGTTGTCGGTGCCGAACTTGCACTTCGTCCCGAAAATCCGCTGCCATTGCGCGCTGCTGTCCTTGCCTCCCTTGTCGAGCATCGGCGGTGCGCTCATCCAAAGAACCTTTCCGCCGGCGTTAAGGAATTTCTCCATGAAGTCGAGTTCGCCCTGCTCGGGAAGCGGCTCATAAAGCACCGCCAGTGTGCCGTATTCCTTTTCGGCAACGCGTATTTTGCCTTCGGGCGTGATTTCGCCCATCTTGAGCATCATGTCGCTTGTTATGTAGTTGGCATATCCGTATTGCGTCATCCAGCTTCCGAACCTCGGGTCAACGGCCACGAGGTTCATCGGGTAGAGCATGAGCACGTCAATGTCGCGGTGCTCTCCGTCGGTAATGAGCCTGATGTTCTCCGGTGGGTCGCAGCCGTAGGCGTAGTTTATCGCCATGCGGCGTTCGTTGCTTTCCGCCGGCATTCCCCACGCGGCGGCATAGGCGTTGGGGATTTTGTTCACAACGCCGATTGAAGCCGCCATTGCCGCGCCGTAATAGTTGCGGTCGAGCCAGCCGCATTCGCAGAAGTCGTTTCCCGTGGGCTGCAGATACTCGCCCCACTTGAAATAGTCGTAGCAGGCCGCCGAAGCCTGATGCACGGTGTTGCCCCAAAGATAGTTTGGCGTGTATTCGTAGTTTGCGGCGTATGTGTTGTCGGGGGTCTCCCACTTGTCGATTGTCGGCGACTCCGCCCATGACGAGTGCGCCCTGTTGCGGAACTCGCGGTTGAACAGCTTTTCGCCGTATTGCTTCGCCTCCACAAAAAGATCCACCACATGGTCGTTGAGCAGCCGGTAATAGCTGTCGCGCATGAGGTATGTGCGCTGTATGTCCTCAGGCTTTCCGCCAAGCACGTATTCCACGTTCACAATTGCCTCCACTGTGGGCTTGTAGATGAGCGGCTGGTTCACGAAGTAGAGCATATGGCGTATGTCGAAAGGCATACCTGTTTTGCGCGACATCATGCGTCCCATGCCCTCGGTGTAGAAGCGCAGGTTGAACTGTCCGTCCTCCTGATGGGCGAAATAGTCCCAGTCCTGCTGTATGTGCATCTCGTCACAGTAGAGCGAGCGCAGGTTCACGCCCGCATCGTGGTATTTTTTGAGCAGGTTTTTGAGAAACGGCAGCGCGTCGTCGGCAAAGTAGTCTATCTCCTGCGTTTCGTATTCCAGAAGCACAAGCACGTTGTCGTAGCCTTCAAGCCCGCCTTCCTCGCCGAATATCCGCAGCCGCCGCTGCGGTATTGTGCCGCTCTCGCGTCCTATGGCGGCGAGAACCTCATGGTTCACGTTTTTCAGTTCCTTTATGTCGTCGGGGGTTACGGCTATCTTAGTCTTGCCAACCTGCCTGCCCTTGAAGGCGTATGCCCTCACCGCAACAAGCTTAACGGGTGTTGCGCCCTTGTTGTTCGTCCAAAGCGTCTGCTGCCACATTTGCAGGCTGAACTTTCCCGTATGCGCGTTGCGCATCCCCACCTTGAAAGCCACCCACTTGCCGGTGTTTCCCGTCTGGTTGCGGTATGCCTGTCCCAGTTCGAGCGGACTGAGGAGGCTGAGTTCCAAGCCCGCGCCGGCGTTCCTTGTGGTGTAGTCGCTTATTTTCGCGATGCAGTCCACATACTCGTCCATGTCGGGGGTGAGCTTGCGCTCGGTGTTCCGATCATCGCGGTACTGGCGGAAAAACTCGTCAAAGGCTATCGTTATCTGGTCGGAATGCCAGCCCTTTGCCTGTTCCACAGCCTGTTTCAGGCTGAGTTTGCTTTTGTTTATACCCGTGGTGTTGTCTATTTCCTTTTCGGGGGAGTTTGCGAGGTCGCGCAGTTGCTGGTCGTTTGTGAGGATGAAAACCTGCCCTTTCGCCTCGTTTGCGCTAAATATTATTGAGGCGAAAGCGAAAGTGACCAGCAGAATCCTTGATGGTTTCATTTTAGTTGCTGTTTGCATTCAGATGCGGCTGTATGCACCTGTTGTTTCATGAAATTGATGTCGGTTGCAAAAATAAAAAATAATTGCAAACATTCTTGCACAATCGTGAAAAAATTGCACGGAACGGCGAAAAAAAGTGCGCCATAGCCAAACGCCGCCCACGGAGCAAGATTTCCAGCCGCAATGTTGCGCCCCAAGCCAGTCCTTCACAAAAACCGCGAATACCGCCTAAAATGCCTAACGCATTGACTTCCAAAGAAATGTCTGAATAATAAACATTTTTTATAACGTTTTGTTTTTCAAGTGTTTGAAAGTGGCAAAAAAAGGTCTGATGTAGTCTGAATTATATCTGATATAATTTTTTCTATGTCCTATGTAGTTTTTCCTACATCCGATGTAGTTTTCGGGGTATATGGGAAAAAGGGGGCGGTTTTGGTTTTGCGCCATTTGTATGGGCGTATGGCATACGCCCTAAACACAACCGCTCAAACCGCACCGCAGCCCCCACTGCAACATTGCAAATTCCGCGCAATCCGGGCGTATGCAATACGCCACTACGCATATGCAATTAATTTATTTGTTGTATGTTGTGCTTTTGTAGGTGGCGCATTTTGCCTGTTATTTGCCAAAAAACAAAACTTCCCGAGGTATGTCCCCGGGAAGTTTGTGATGCGCAAATCCACGCGCGTTGTCAGCAGTTGAAACGCTTGTCGCAATAGCGCAGTTTGTACGGGTGGCGGTATTCGTACCAATACAGCCTGTGCGCCGCAGCCTCCTTGTCGCCCTCGAAACTGAGCAGCGCGGGGTTCCAGCGCACGGGGCGTTTCAGCTCGCGGGCTATGTTGAACAGGCAGCACAGCGTGTTGGTGCTTGCGCCATAGTCAACCGGGGCTATCGGGTTCTTGTGTCCGCGTATCGCATCGATGAAGTTCTGCATATGCGGCGAGCTTACCTCATACTGCCCTTTCTCCACCTTCTCCTCCTTCTTCTTGATGAGCGAGGGGTCGGAGCACTCCAGATAGCCGCGTGCCACCCTTATCCAGCCCTTGTCGCCGATGAACTTTATGCCCTGCGAATCGGTGTCCTCGCGATAGGGCTGCTCGGTCATCTCAATTCCGTTGGCATACTTCATCATGGCGTGTTTTGCGCCCTTGTAGCCTTGGGGAATGAACTCCACGGGGCCGAGTCCGTCCATGCCGAGCGCAGCCTGCACTATGTCGTACATATGCGCCCCCCAGTCGGCGGGAAATCCGTTGCCGGTTTCCTGATACCACCGCCATGCGCCCCAAAGCTGCTCGTTCTGCTCCGGGTCGAGCTTCACGACGGGGCAGATGTCGGAATTGTAGTGTATCTTGGGGTCGTTGAGCGGGCCGAGCCACAGGTTGAAGTTCAGGTTTGACGGTACGGGCATCTCGGGGAGGTTGAACGGCGTAGGGGGATCGCCCACTCGCACGTGAACTTTGTCTATGTGCCCAATGGCACGCTCCTGCACAAGGCGTATAGCTGTCTGGAACTCCTCGCTAGAACGCTGCTGGCTTCCCATTTGGAACACCACGCCGTTGGCGTGGGCAGCACTCTGCACGGCAAGCCCCTCGGTTATGGTGTAGGCAAGCGGCTTCTGGCAGTAAACGTGCTTGCCCGCGTCGCAAGCGTCGATGGCTATCAGCGCGTGCCAGTGGTCGGGCGTGGCAATCTCTATGGCGTCGATGTCGGTGCGCTCCATCATTTCCTCGTAAAACTCGTACATGTCGCAACGTTCCGCCATGCCTTTGCTCTTCTGCCACGCGGCGACACGGCGGCGGAAACGCTCGCGCTTTATGGAGTCAACGTCGCAGCAGGCAGCAACCTGCACGCCCGGACACGAGGAAAAGCTGCTGAAGTCGCTGCACCCCTGCTGTCCAAGCCCTATGAAACCAAGCACCACGCGGTCGCTCGGCGCAACTTTCACTCCGTCTATCTTCCAGCTGGGGAGTATGGTGAGCGATGCAAGCCCCATTGCCGAAAGGCTCAGGAAGTCGCGGCGCGAAATCTTGTCGCTCTCGTTGGGGAGCGTCTTCTTTCTGATGTTGTTCTTCAGTTTTTCTTTCATTGTATATTATATTGTATAGTTTGGTTTGTTTCCCGTTTTACGAAAGCGTTCACCGCCCCGCCGCCTTGAACGCCTCCTTGCCCTCCGTGCGGCGGTAGAGGCGCAGCACGGTGCTTTCGCCGTCCTTGCCCGACTTGTTTTCGGAAATGTAGAAATATCCGTTGCCCAAGGAGTGCATCCCGGTGCTGCCGAAGGGGAAGTCCCAGCCCGAAATGCCGGTCCTTGCATCCTGCAAGCCTCCTTGGGCGAGCGGCACTACGCTGCCCTTTTTACAATAAGGTATGCCCGCAAGCGGTTTCCTCACCGGTCGCGCCCCGGAACTGAAGGCGTAGAGGCTGTAGTTGGGGAAGGCGGCCTTCTTTCCGCGATAAACCGCCATGTACCAAAGCCCGGACGAAGCGTCGTACTCCAAATTCTGCACGCCCCATTCGGTGCTGCCGGTATATACGAAGTAGCGCCCCGCAGGCTTTGAAGGGCCTTTGAACTGCGGGTTGTCCTGCGAAAGGGGCCGGGCATACTTCTGGCACTTCTCCAAGTCGTACTGCAGCAATACCTGATAGTCGTTGTCGCTGCGCCACGTGTCGCCGTAAACGCCATACGCCACCGTGAGGAAGTGCTTTCCCGACGTTTTCCCGATGCGCGGGCCGAACGACAGGCCGTCAATCCCGCTGCACGCAAAGCGGTGGCCGAGGGTCTTTCCGCCCACAGCGACTTTTGCGGAATAGTCGTCGAGAACCGTGGGCAGCGGAATGGCGGTAACAACTCCGTCCCTCTCGCCGTCCATCCCCACGCGGTTTATCCTGTCAACGTCGAAAACCGCCACGTAGAAGTTGTTCAGGAACTTTTTTGCGCTTCCCTCCTTGTTCAGGATGCCGCGCCCTATCGCGTCGTCCTTGTATTCGAGCGAGCCATACACCTTGCCGTCGGCCTCGTTGAAGTCAAGGCAGCCAAGGTGTCCCAGCAAGCCCGTAACAGTGCCCACCAGGTTGCCGTCGAAGTCATACTTCGCCAGCATTGTGGTGAACGAACAATAGACCATGCGCTTTTTCGCGTCCACGGCTATGCCCTGCACGTGAAGCGTCTTGAAAGGGCCGCACTTTATTGTAAGGGGCAGGCCGGAAACCTGCGCTTGGGCGGCAGCCCGGCTGCCGGGAACAAGCTGCGACAACGCCAAAAGCATTGCCAATATGCAAAAACGATTTCTTGTTTTCATGACATTTTAGTTTTCAAGGTGCTAATTTACGTTTTTTATGCCATTCACGCCTAAGCCGGATGCCTTTTTTGTATTGCCGCAACCAGTTAGGCACAATATTTTTGTTTTTGCGAAGAAAAAGCCCGCAAAATTTGGCTGTTTGGAATAAACCCCTTACTTTTGCACCGCATTTCGCAAAAAGCAGCACATGGGTAGGTGCTGCACGGCTAGCTCCCTCTGAATCCTCCAGGGCGTGATTGCAGCAAAGGTAGGCTGGTTGTAGCGGCGCGATGCAGAGAGCTTACCCACCCGCCTC
>CAKRMO010000057.1 GCA_934364765.1 uncultured Bacteroidaceae bacterium
GCCATAAACCACCGTCCGCTTGGGCATGGAATCTATCACAGCCGCCTTGTCCCACAACTTGTGAAGCCCTGTCCCGGCAAGCACACTTTCGTCCATCCTTTCGGGATGGTCAACAACGTTGAGCATATCCTTGTAAACAGGCTCAAACGAAAGTTCCTGCCGTGTGCCGCAGGAACACGCCAGCGCTGCGGCAAGCAAAACCAACGCCCAAGCCTTCGCAGCCGCCCTCATCTCTTCTTCGGATAAAACGCAAGCCTCTTTTTCGTGGCACGGCTTACAACCACAAGCGAGTCATCGTCAATGCCCTTAACGTCCACCGTATCGTTTCCGCCTACGACGAGCAGTCCGTTGCTTATCGACAATTTGGCATTAAAAGTTTTCAGGAGCGAAAGGTTATAAGCCTTAACCACCACAGGCCCGTCCCTGCCCATGCGCTTCGTAACGGCAAAACTGTCGCCTTCCGCCACGTAGCCGTAAAATTCCCCATAGCCTTCCTCGTCATCCTTGTCCATCAAAAGCGTGTCCCCGCCGTTTGTCAGAATGCAGAGAGTGCTCATGCCGCTTTCCAAAGCCACGCCATAAACCGTGGAGTCGGCAGCAACAGCCGCAGAATCTTTTTGGGGCGTTTCAGCCGGCGCAGCCGCAGGTTTCTTCCCGCCGTTGCAGCACGCCAGCATTAAAACCGCCGCCGCAAGAAACAAGATAACAGAAATTGAGTGTTTCATAATCCATTTGTCTTTGTAAACCCTGCAAATTTAGAACATTCCAACCAAGCCGCCAATTATTTAATGCGGATTATTCCTATCTTTGCACCACAAAGCACCAATTATCATGCACAAGACATACACAACAACAGGCACTTGCTCAAAACAAATAGATTTTGACATAGACAACGAGGGTAAAATAAGAAACCTGCGCTTTCTCGGAGGCTGTTCGGGAAACACCCAAGGCATTGCGAGCCTTTGCGAGGGAATGAACGCCGCAGACGCGGCAAAAAGGCTGAAAGGGATACGCTGCAAGGACAAGCCCACAAGCTGCCCCGACCAGCTTGCAAACGCCATTCTGGAAGCATTGGGCGAAAAGTGAATACAACCGCGCAATCCGCGCCGCTTGTGGCAAAAACCACAAGCGGCGCGGATTGCTCTAACAGGCTTTCCTGCTGTCAGGAAAGCATCACGCGCCCCCCGGCCTGCTCTGCCAGCGCCACCTCTATCCTCTTCATGTCGTTGTAACGCTTCATGAGTTCCGCCGACTTGTCGTCATCATTGGCCACTTCGGGCTTTGCAAGCTCCGCAAGCACACGGTTGGCCTCCTCCTCTACATAGGCAAGCTTGTAGTCCGTCAACGCCACCGACACCACCTCGCCTATTTTATCCTCTATCTTCCCTATATTGTCCTGTTCCCTTTTTGTAAGCTGGTATTTCTCGCTTTCAAGCATTGCCGCCGCCTTGCTTATGTTCTGGTCGGGATGGTAAAGGAAATACTTGCGCGGCGAGAAATCCGGCTCATGAGAATGTGCCGCCGCCTCGCTCATAATCTGCCGGTATTCCTGTGAGGAAAATTCAAGATTGTCGGCATCGAGACTGTATTTCACCAAATCTATCACGTTCATTTGGCGCACCCCGTCTTCGGTGTTCACCTGACCAACCTCAAGGCTGCCGTAAAGCAATACAAACTTCATTATTATATTCTCGAACTTACGCGATTTTCCCGGCGGCGTTTCCGCCACAGCCTCCGCCGCACCGCCGTGGGAATCCGTCCCAACCGTCGGTCCGCTGTCGGCATGCCGTTCCTCGTCTGCCGCCTTTTCGCGCATTTCCTCGCGCCGGCGTTCCGCCAGCTTCTCACGCTTCACCTTTGTTACCGCATCCAGGAGCAGAGCCTCGTCAACATTCATCGTCTGGCTGCATTCCTTTACGTACATGGAGCGGAGTATTTTGTCCGGGATAAGCGATATGCTCGTCACCATATTGTCTATGAGCGAAGCGCGGCTGACAGGATCGTCCGCGCTGTCCTCCATGAAAAGCTTTGTCTTGAAGCGTATGAAATCCGTCTGGTGGCTGTCGATATACAGGCGGTATTCCTGCGCGTTGTGCTTGCGGGCGAAACTGTCCGGGTCGTCTCCGTCGGGAAGCAGAAGCACCTTAACGTTCATCCCTTCCGCCAGCAGCATATCTATTCCGCGTATAGAGGCTTTTATGCCTGCGCGGTCGCCGTCATACAATACGGTTATGTTGTTCGTGAACCGGCGTATAAGGCGAATTTGCCCTGGCGTGAGCGATGTGCCTGAGGATGCCACAACGTTCTTTATGCCGCTTTGGTGCATTGAAATCACGTCCGTGTAGCCCTCCACCAGAAAGCAGCGGTCCTCTTTCTGTATGTCGCGCTTTGCCACAAAGATGCCATACAGCTCGCTGCGCTTGTTGTATATTTCCGACTCGGGCGAGTTTACATACTTTGCGGTCTCCTTGTCGGTTTTCAGCACCCTGCCGCCAAACGCCACCACCCTGCCCCCCACGGTGTGCACGGGGAATATCACACGTCCCGAAAAGCGGTCAATCAGCCTGCCGTCATCGCGCTTGTAGCAAAGCCCGGTCTTCAGGATATACTCTTCCTTGAAACCCTTGGCGAGGGCGGCGTTGGCAAACGCTGTGCGTTCCTTCTGGCAATATCCCAAGCCGAACTCGCGTATTGTGTCATCGCGAAAGCCACGGCTGCGGAAATACTGCATTCCAATTGCGATGCCGTCGGCGTGGTTATGGAGAATATCCTGAAAATACTTTGCCGCCCAATCGTTGAGCACAAACATACTTTCGCGCACGTTCTCCGCCTCGCGCTCCTCGTCGGTCATTTCCTTTTCGCGTATCTCTATATGGTATTTCCTCGCAAGCCAGCGCAAGGCTTCGGGGTACGAAATCTGCTCGTGTTCCATGAGGAAATGAACCACATTGCCGCCCTTGCCGCACGAGAAGCACTTGCAGATGCCACGCGCCGGCGACACGTAGAACGACGGGGTTTTCTCGTCATGAAAGGGGCAAAGCCCGCGATAGTTCACCCCGGCGCGGCGAAGCGTCACAAATTCCGACACGACCTCCACAATGTTGGCCGTGTCCATTATTTTCTGTATTGTTTCCCTGTCAATCACTGTCTTTTGGCGAGTTTTAGTTTGCCGCTTTTCATGAATTTTATCTTGTCTATGCACATCCCCGTCCCTGCCCCCAGCCACGCTGTTATGCCCCGGCGATGAAACGCCGCGCTTCGAGCCGGTTGCCGGCTTGGGTTTGCCCTTGCACCTGCGCCACGCCCCAACGGGAATACAAAGATAGTGATTTGAAACCACCCGCAAAAACAAAGCCGCCTGCAAATGCCCCGGCCGCACAATGCGTGTTTCGGAAAACGCGCCTCATGACTTGCACGAAAAACCATGTCTGATGTGGAAAAAACTACATAGGACACAGGAAAAATTATGTCTGATATAATTTAAATTACATCAGACCTTTTTTCGCCATTTGCAAACACCAGAAAAACAAGAGCTTACAAAACGACTTTCAAAATAGGTAAACATCTGACATTCTGCCTGTTGCACTTTTCCGCCTCATGGTGTCAAAAAAGTGCCGTTTGCACGAAAAAAACTATCTTTGCACACAGTATGCCAGGCAACAGCACCAATTCAACGGCAAGCAGCCCCCAACGCGGGGCTTACGGCAAGATTTTGAAGTACACCGGTCTTTTTGGCGGCGTACAGATGTTGCAGGTGCTTATCTCCGTTGTGCGCAACAAATGCGCCGCAATTTTCATAGGGCGCGTGGGGATTGGCATCACCGACATACTGAACCGCACCACCGATATGTTCTCCGCCCTCACCAACCTCGGGCTGCCGCTCAGCGGAGTGAGGGAGATTTCGGCGCAGCAAGCGTCGGAGAACCGCGAGAAAGTGCTTTCGTCAATAACCACGATAAGGCTGTGGTGTATGATGACGGGGCTGTTTGGAACTGTTATATGCGCCATTCTGTCAGAGCCTGTAAACAGGTACTTTTTCGCCTCCACCCTGCCCCAAGGTTTCATAGCCCTCGTCTCCCCTGTCGTGTTCATGATGGCGGTTTACGGGGGCGAGGTGGCGATACTCAAAGGCACGCGAAACCTCAAGCGGCTTGCATCGGTTTCCGTAATCGGCTCGATGGTCTCGCTGTGCGCAACTGTTGCGCTTTATGTCTCTTTCGGCATCGACGGCATACCGTGGGCGTTGCTCGCCGGCACACTCGCCCTGCTTGTGCCTGCACTCCTTACAACCCGGAAGATATTTCCTTGGAACAGGGCTGTGTTCTCCATCTCCCGACTTCGTGCAGGAAAGGCGTTGCTGGCACTTGGCGTGTCATACGTGGCGGCGGGATTTGCCGGAACAGGGGCTGAAATGGCGGTAAGGGCGTTCATAGCCGGCGCAAAAGGCTCGCTGGGCGATGTGGGCATATACGCTTCGGGCTTCGTGCTGTGCGTAACCTACACAAGGCTTGTTTTCGTGGCAATGGATGCGGACTATTTTCCGAGACTGTCGGCCGTGGCGCAAAACAAGGCGGAAAGGGACGCCGTTGTATCGAGGCAGATAGACGTTTGCGTGCTCATGATGGCACCGATGCTCGTGGCGTTCATAATGTTTCTGCCCATTGCCGTAAGAATTTTGTACAGCCCGGAGTTTATGGGGGCTGTGGGAATGTGTCTCGGGGCTGTGGGCTACCTGTTTGCAAAGGCAGTAATCGCGCCGATAGAATACATTCCGCTCGCCAAGGGAGACTCGATGACGTATTTCGCTATGGAACTGGCATACGACGTTATCTTTGTGCTGCTTGTCATTGGCGGCTACAGCCGGTGGGGACTTGAGGGCGCGGGTATGGCGCTCACCGCCTCATATTTGCTCGACCTGACAATGGTGCTTGCCATATACCGCAGGATTTACGGCTACGCCATTGCGCCAGGCACACTGAAGATAATCCTTGCGCAGGCCGCCATTGTGGCTGCCGCATTGGCGGCGTTTGTTTCGGGCTACGGAATTATACAATATATAATAGGTGCGGCGTTGCTCGCGCTCTCCGCATTTTTCAGCATAAGGAAACTTAACCTTTCATGGAAGCAAATAAGACAGACATTGCGAAGCCGCAAAGCGGGGAAGTGAAAGTGAGCGTGCTGATGACGGTGTTTAACGAGGAAAAGTATCTCCGCCAAAGCATTGACTCGGTACTTTCGCAGCACGAGCGGCATATTGAGCTTGTTGCCGTTGACGATGCGTCAACCGACAATTCCCCGGAAATTCTGAAGGAATACGCGGCAAAAGATGCAAGGGTGCGCGTTTTCCGCAACAAGCAAAACGAGGGGCTTGTAAAGAGCAGGATAACCGCCCTTGCACACGCCCGAGGCAAATACACACTGATAACCGACGCAGACGACTTCATTTCCCCCGATGCCATAAGCTCCGCGCTCGAATGTATGAGGCAAACCGGGGCGGAGGCTGCCGTGCTCGACCTGCAACTGTATTATTCCGAAAACAACATACGCCCGTACAACAGTTCGCCTATGCCGAAAACAATCAGCGGCAGCGAGGCTTTCGACTTGTGCATACAGGGAAAGCTGCATGGGCTTTGCGTGGAGGAAAGGAGGCTTTACGAAAAAATTCCGTTTGACGACACGTGCAGACTTTACAGCGATGACAACACGGCGCGGCTTCACTATTACATCGCAAACAAAGTGTGTTTTTGCAAGGGCATATATTATTACCGCCAGCACGCAGCAAGCGAAACCCACAAGGTGTCCGTGAGGCGTTTTGACTACCTGCTCGCAAACCTAAGTCTGAAAAGGCAGATGCAGGAATTGCACGCCGGGAAAAAGAGCATGGAACTTGTGGAGACGCACCGCTGGAAAAACATTGTGGCGCACTACAAGCTGCTGAAAGAACACCGCGAGGCTTTCACGGAAAGGGAAAGGCAGGAGGCGTTAAGCATCATAGCCCGGAGCATAAGCGCGACAGACTTTAGGCTGATACCGGCAAAACTGAAAATGCGCCCGCCGTACTGGCCAGCGCACTCACTGAAAACTTTCATCCTTTGGCAGAAAATTTATTTTGCCCTGCACAAATTGGCAGGCAAGGGATAAAGCCCCCCGCACAACCCAAGCGCAATCCCCCACACAGCCGCCGGAAAAAAACTTTGCCCTTCCCCGAAGTGATGTTCGTGAAAGGGCAAAAACTTATTCCTATGAAACGCGCGCTATGCCGTTTATTTTATAATCTCAAGCTCCTTGAAAACTTTCAGCAACTTGTCAACGGCGGTTTTCACCTGTTCCTTTGTGTGGGTTGCCATAAGCGCGAACCTCACCAAGGTGTCCTGCGGGGCGCACGCGGGAGGTATCACGGGATTTATGAACACCCCTTCCTCGAAAGCGCGGCGCGTTACGAGGAATGTCTTGTCAACATCGCGCACATACAGGGGGATTATCGGAGATTCCGTAGCCCCGATCTCGAAGCCGCTGTCGCGGAAAAGTTTCAAGGCATAGTTGGTAACGTCCCACAGATGCTCTATTCGCTCAGGCTCGTTCTGGATTATATGAAGCGCCTCCATGGCGCAAGCGGTTGCCGCCGGAGTGTCGCTGGCGCTGAATATATAGGTGCGGGCGTTGTGGCGCAGCCAGTTTATGGTGTATTTGTCCGAAGCTATAAAGCCGCCTATCGAAGCGAGGCTCTTGCTGAAAGTGCCCATAATCAAATCAACTTCGTCGCGAAGCCCGAAATGGTCGCACACGCCGCGTCCCTGTTTTCCGAACACGCCGAGACCGTGGGCCTCGTCAACCATTACAGTGGCGTTGTACTTGTGTTTAAGGCGGATTATCTCTGGGAGATTTGCAAGGTCGCCCTCCATTGAGAAAACGCCGTCAACAACAATAAGCTTCACAGCGTCGGGGCGGCATTTCCTGAGCTGTTTCTCAAGATCCTCCATGTCGTTGTGCTTATACTTGAAGCAGGTTGAGAACGACAGCCTGCGGCCGTCCACAATCGAAGCATGGTCGCGGTCGTCGCAAATCACATAGTCGTCGCGCCCGGTCAGGCATGAAACCACGCCG
>CAKRMO010000058.1 GCA_934364765.1 uncultured Bacteroidaceae bacterium
CGTAATACACTATGCGCGCCACGCCGTTGTCGTTGTTCAAAATAAGTGTGGTGTTGGGCGTGGAAAGCCGGTATTCCTGCGCCTGGAGAGCGAATGCCGGGATAATTGCCACGGCTATTGCGCTCAGCGTTTTTTTAATCATTTATAGAACGGTTTAATAGTTAGTTAATATTTTGGTTTATGTCTTCACTGTTTCACTTTCACCACAACCGTAACCTTGGGGCGTTGCGGGTCGTTGGTGATCATCAGCACTTTGAGGCGGTTGCGCGACGGCTGTTTGAGGAATTTGCGCAGCACCGTTATTTTGAGTTTGGTCTGCTTGCCTGGGGCGATTTTTTTGTTCACGCCCACGTTGAGCGCGGTGCTGAACACTTGGAGCGAGCGTATTTGCAGCGGGCTTTTCCCCTCGTTGGCTATTGTCAGCATGCCGTTTATGCGGTCTTTGCCCGCAGTGCCGTCAAGCACAAGGGTGTCTGCGCTGAGCGACATCTTGGGGGCTGACGCGAGCTGTGCCTCGCTCATGGCTGCGGCTTTGGGGATAATCACGGTTGAAACGCTTATCTCGTTCTCCTCGTCAACTTTGTCGCCGGGGTAGCGGCTGAGATATACGGACGTTTGCGTAAGCCCCATGCTTTTCAGCGTGCCGCTGTTGAGCGTTACCTCTATCTTTCCCCCACGGTTGGGCAGCAGGGTTTGCGGAACGGCTTTTGCCGACAGGTATTTCGGCAGGTGCATTAGTTCGGGCTTGTATGGCTTTGTGCCCTCGTTGAAGATTTCTATGGTTTTCACGGGGGTGTCGCCAAGGTGTACGTCGTCAAACTCTATTTCCTCGGCATTGAGCTTTATGTTGCCGATTTTGCGGGTGTATTCCCCCTCGTATTCGGGGGCTTGTGCGCTTACGTTACCATAGAGCGTGAGGTATGCGGGGCGTTTTTCCGCGTTGTACGAAACGGCAATCTCCGTGCTGCCGCCCGGCTCCACGGGCTTTTTGTCCCATTCGGCAACGGTGCAGCCGCACGAGGCTTCGACGTTTGTTATCCGCAAAGGCCGGTTGCCCGAATTTTTTACGGTGAAGCGGGCTGTGTGCGGACTGTTCCACAATATGGTGCCCATGTCATGCTTTTGCGCCTCAAACACGGCTGACGGCTGTGCAAGCGATAATGCCGGGGCAAGCCACGCGCACAACAGTATTATATTCTTTTTCATCACTGATTTCTGCAAATTTCCACAAAGGTACTTTTTTTTGCGCATTTAATGCCCGAATGAGCATGAAAAGATGTTGCGGGGCGGCGCAAAAACGCGCCAGTCAAAGAAGTTTTGCAATGCAGTGCCAATGCTGGCGGTTTTATCCGCCCAAACTGTTTGTCAAAAACGGGAATTGGCGGGCTTTCCCGAAACATCCCGAAAACTGCATGGGACATAGGAAAAACCACGTCCTATGCAGGAAAAATTATGTCTGATATAATTCAAATTACATCAGACCTTTTTTTGCCGTTTGCAAACATCTGAAAAACAAAATGTTACAAAGAATATTCTTTGCGACGTTATTTGTTTCAAAACCAGCGTGTTACGCAATTTTTCCGGCATTTGCAGCTTTGCGGTGAATTTGGCGGTGGCTTGACATGGAGACGGAGGCGTGCTTTTCCGTAACAGGGGCATTTTATTATAGCCGCAATGGCGGCTCTGTGCGGTTTGGATAGTGTTTTTGTTGTTTCTTTTTGCTATCTTCGCAAACGCCATTTATTTATATATATAGGATATGAAATTTGTTTCGTGGAATGTGAACGGACTTCGCGCTTGTGCGGGAAAAGGTTTTGCCGACGCCTTCAGGAGTCTTGACGCCGATTTTTTCTGCCTTCAGGAAACCAAAATGCAGCCGGGGCAGCTCGATTTGGAGTTTGACGGCTACAAGTCGTATTGGAACTCCGCCGAAAAGAAAGGCTATTCGGGGACTGCAATATATACGCGCCGCGAGCCGCTGCACGTGTCGTTCGGCATGGGCATTGACGCTTTCGACCACGAGGGCAGGGTGATAACCTTGGAGGACAGGGACTTTTTTCTTGTTGACGTGTACACGCCGAACTCGCAGGACGGTTTGCGCCGCCTTGGCTACCGCATGGAATGGGATGACGCTTTTCGGGAATATCTGCTGAAGCTTGGGGGGAGGAAGCCCGTTGTTGTTTGCGGCGACATGAATGTGGCGCACGAGGAGATTGACATAAAAAACCCCAAGACAAACCGCCGCAACGCCGGGTTCACTGACGAGGAGCGGGAAAAGTTCACAAAACTGCTCGGCAGCGGCTTTGTTGACACGTTCCGGCACCTTAACCCGGAGCTTGCGGGAGTGTATTCGTGGTGGAGCTACCGCTTTCACGCACGCGAGAAGAACGCGGGCTGGAGGATAGATTATTTTCTTGTTTCCGATGCGTTGCTCGGCAAGCTGCAGGACGCAAAAATCCACGGGGACATAATGGGTTCTGACCATTGCCCCGTGGAGTTGGATTTGGATTTGTAGCGGCGGCGCGGGTTTTCAGTACGCCGGCTGGGGCATTGCCGCCGTGCCGCCGTTGATGTCGTATATGTCAACGCGCCAGCCTTTGTCCTCAAAGCGCGTGAAGTCGGCGTTGCCGTAGGTCCGCTCGCCGTCCTTGTGGCTTGTGAGGATTTTGCCGAAAGGCGTGATGCCTGTGAACTTGCACACAAAGTTGCATTTGCCTGTGCCGTTTTTCCTGTAACTGTCGGGGCAGAACACGTTCAGCACCTTTTCAACCTTGTAGAAGCCGGTAAGCACGTTCACGGTGGTGAACTTCACTTTTTTCAAGGCCTCCGAATAGGGGTCTTTCTTGCCCGTTGCGTCTTTTGGCGTGGGGCTTCCGGGATTTTCCGCCGCCCCGTCCGCATTGCCGGCTGCATTGTCGTCTGAGAACGCTTCGGTTTGCAGGGAGTCTGCGCTCATGTTGTGGTAGTCGGTTTCGGGTATGTCGTCTTCGCCCAGCGGCTTGACGGGCGGATTGGAGACTGTGAACTTTTTGCCTTCCTCTGTCAGCGAAACTTCCGCAAAATAGTGCATTACATCCTTGTAGAAAACTTTCGTGCCTTCCCACCAAGTGTATTTCTCAAAGCGGTGGTGTTCTTTTATCCCGCTTATCTTGCACGATATTACGCCCTCTTTTGCGAGCGCCTCCAGCTGTTTTTTTGCCGCAGAGTCAACTTCGTAAAAGCCTGTGCGCACCTGCACCACCTGGCTGCTGTCGCGGAACGCGGTTTCCTTTTCAATGGCTTTCTTTGCCGAGCTGGCGGTAAGGGTGTGCTTGTCGCACGACGCGAGGGATGCCGCGAGCAGCATTGCGCATACTGCGGGCAGAATGTTTATGGGAAAACAGGTGTGGCGTTTCATCGCTTTGAAGTTTTTTGTTCTGAAATTAAAGAAGCTACCGGAGACACGGTGTGCGTCCCGATAGCTTCGGTTTTGTTTGCAAGGGCGTTTATTCCTTGTTTTCAGCGTTGCTGTCTGCGGGCGTGCTTTCGTCTTGCGCGTCAGCCTTGGCCTTTTCGTCAATGTCCTCGATTGACTTGCGCAGGTTTGCCACCTCGTTTTTCAGGTTTTCGATCTTGCGCTTTATTTCGCTCACGAAACCGTTGCCGCTCTTCGACGAAACGTTCAGGAAACCGAGATTGTTCTCGTATGTCTGTATCTCGTTGCGCTTGGCCTCGTACATACGGAACAAACGCTCCCTTTCGCGGAACATGGCGTCGCCTCCGCGTGAAATTGCGGCGGTTGCCTGCGCCTTTATGTTTTCTGCGCGGCGGGACATGCGGCGCAAGTTCAGCTCGTTGTATATCCTGTCAATCTGCTCGTGGTATTCCACGTAGAATTTCTCCTTTAGCTTGTAGGGGATATGCCCTGTGGCCTGCCATTGCGCCATTAGTTCCTGCACTTTCTTTATGCCTTCGTCTTTTGCATCGGCGGTGATAGCCTTCAGCTGCTCAATTATGCTGCGCTTTGTCTCAAGGTTTTCGTTTTCGCTTTGCCGCTGCGATGCCGATGCCTGGCTGCGTGCGTCGAAGAATGCATTGCAGGCTTCGCTGAAGCGTTTCCACAGGGATTCGTTGTGTTTGTTGGGCACCGGGCCTATTTCTTTCCATTTTGCCCTCAGTGCCTTTATGGCGTTTGCGGTAGCCCCCCAGTCCGTGCTGTCTTTCAGGGCTTCAGCCTTTTCGCACAGGGCCAGTTTTTTCACGTAGTTTTCATTCAGGGTGGCTTTCAGCTGTTTGAAATATTCGTTCTTTTTTGCGAAGAAGCTGTCGCACACGCTGCGGAACCGCTCGAAAATCTTTGTGTTTACGCTTTTGGGGGTGAAGCCGATGGTTTTCCATTCGGCCTGTATCTCTTTTATTGCGTTTGTGGCCTTGTCCCATTCCGCGTATGTCTTGAGGTTGTCGGTGCTTACCGCCTCCGCCTTTTCGCAGAGTGCGGTTTTCTTCACAAGGTTCTCCTTCTCGGTTTCCTTCAGTTTGTCGAAATGCTCCTGATGACGCTTGTTGACGATGGTTGAGGCTGCTTTGAAGCGTTCCCAGACCTGTTCGCGCAGGTCTTTTGCCACGGGCCCGATTTCGCGGAACTCCTGGTGGAGCTTCTGCAGCTGGTGGAAGGCGGAAACGGGGTCGGCGAAGGTTTCGAGCTTCTCTGCCGCCTCGCAAAGGCGTGTCTTGGCCTCGAGGTTTTTCTTGAAGTCGTATTCGCGGAACTCGTTGTTGAGCTTCAGCATGTCGTAGAAGTTCTCAACGCAGTATTCGTAGTTTTTCCAAAGCTCGGTGGCGTTTTCCTGCGGCACGGGGTTGGCCTCTTTCCATTCTGCCTGCAGCTTGCGGAACGTGTCATAGTTTTTGCCTGTGTCCTCAAGCGATGAGGAGAGCGCCTTTATTTTTTCGAGTATTTCGAGCTTGCGTTTCAGGTTGTCCTGCTTGATTTTCTCCAGGCGTTCGTGTTCCTGTGCGCGTTTCTCCTTTATCAGTTTCAGTTCGGCCTTGAACCTTTCCTCGTCGGCATCCGCCTTCGGCTCGAAGTCCTCTTCGTTTCCTCCGGCGTTCAGGAATGCCTCGCGCTGCGCCGCCACTTCTTCAAAGCGCAGGCGGTAGTATCTTTTTTTGAGAAGCTCAATTTCGTCCTTGTCGGCAATTTCGTCAGCGTGCGAAAGCTCGCTCATCCTGCTGATTACGGCTTCCTTGGTTTCGGGCACGGCGTATGTTTTCTCCCCTTCCTTTTCTGTTTGGGGTTCTTCCGGCGTGTCGGGCGTCTGCTGCTCCTTGGCCTCCGTGGCTGTCTCTTCTTTGTTGGTTTCTTCCTTAATGGGCTCGTTTGTGTTGAGCTCTTCCTGAGAGGGTGTCATTTCGTTCGGTGTCATTTGTTTTCTGACATTATGGGTTATAACGTACAAATTAAGTGATTTTTATTTTAACCACCTAATGTTTTTCCGCTTTTTTGCGCTTTTGCCGCCTGTCTTGTTCAAATCCACGTTTTTTTCCTGAACCACCACACGAAAACGACGGTAATCACCACTGAAATTCCGAACACCACCGGGAAGCCGAGGCTGAACTTTTCCATGCCGTTGATGAGGTTCATGCCGAACAGGCTTGCGATGAGGGTGGGGAACATCAGGATAATCGACACGGAGGTCAGGCTTTTCATCACGCTGCTCATGTTGTTGTTGATTATGCTGGCGTAGGTGTCCATGGTGGAGTTGAGGATGTTGGTGTATATGTTGGTCATTTCCCTTGCCTGGCTCATTTCGATGTTCACGTCCTCAATGAGGTCGGCGTCGAGCTCGTCGATTGGCAGCTTGAACTTCAGCTTCGAGAGCAGCATTTCGTTGCCACGAATTGAGGTGGCGAAGTATGTAAGGCTGTCTTGCAGGCGTGAAAGCCCCACAAGGTCCTCGTTGTCGATCTTGCGGTCGAGGTTGAGCTTCGACTCCTCTATGAGGGTGTTTATCTGCTTCAGCCTTTTCAGGTACCACACCGACGAGGAGAGGAACAGGCGGAACACGAGGTCTATGTTGTCGGTGAAGCCCACGTTGCGCTTCTGCTGGTAGGCTATGAAGTCGATCATCATGTTGGTTTCGTAGTTGCATATTGTTACGCACACGTCTTTCTTGATGATGATGCCAAGGGGGATTGTTGTGTGGGGCGTGTGCGAGCGCACCTCCCTCACGTAGGGTATTCTGAGGATGATGAGCACCCAGCCGTCCTCGTATTCGTAGCGCGAGCGCTCGTCCTTGTCTCGTATGTCCTCGATGAAATATTCGGGGATGCTGAGCTTGTTTATCATGAACGCGATGTCCTCGTCGTCCGGGCAGGTAACCTGCGTCCAGCAGTTTGACTGCCATGTCTCAACGGTGCGCAGACCGTCATTTATGTTCCAGTAGGTTCGCATAGGCTTTTACTCCAAATGAAAATTCCGGCAGGAGCAAAGGCCTTTAAGGCACATCTCCCGTCGGTTAACGTTCGTTTTCCGCGTGATAGTCGTCCATATTGAGTTTTGTGGTCTCCGTGGCGCTTTGGCATGTTTTTTTGCCTGGAACTTCACGGACAGACCGGAATTGATTATTTCTGCGTGCAAAATTAAAAATTTATTTTGAAATACGCCCTTTGTGCAAAAGTTAAATAAGCGGGGAGCGGGGTGGCTGGAATGCGTATGTTTTTTTTCGGGGAATGCAATACCCCGAAAACTACATCGGATATAAAAAACTATGTCCTATGTAGAAAAAATTATGTCTGATATAATTTAAATTACATCAGACCTTTTTCCGGCATTTTGCAACGTGCTGTGAGACTGAAGCTTATAAAATTGTTTTGTTTTCTCGCAAGCATCTGGCTTACTGCGTGTTGCGGAATTTTGCCCAAAACGCTTTTTGCCGCTGTTATTTGCTGTGCAAAAAAATCCCCCGGCGCACTGTTTTGCGT
>CAKRMO010000059.1 GCA_934364765.1 uncultured Bacteroidaceae bacterium
GGGCGTATGGCATACGCCCCTGCGGTGGGATAATTTCCTGATTAATTGATGTATTATGCTACTTTGCGGCGGTTTTGCGAATTGTTACCTTCCAAGGTCTTTTCACGGCATCGTGCGCCGCCGTTTGGCAGGTCTCAATCATGCGCTTGTCCATTCCGGTGGGGGCGTAAGTGTTTTTTGTTACGTTTTTGCCGGTTATGACCTCAAACCACACGCAGGCGGCGGTGTATCTGCCGTAAACAAGGTTGAGATGATAACCGTCGCGGTTCATTGTGTCTCCTATGTAGGTGTTTCGCGCATTCTGCATGGCTGTACCCGAGGGTATCACTTTTTTTATGCCGTGAGTTTTCATCGCCTTTTTCGATGCGCTTACAATCATGCGGTACATTTTTGTCTGGCTGCGGCCGTAGTTCGGGAACTCGCCGTGTGTGGAGTTTTTGGCGTAGGCCCATGTCTGGTGCCACAGGATTTTGCTTTTTGGCGCGAGCCGCCTTACGTAAGCCATTAGGTTTGTGAGATAGGGTTCGTATGAGGCTTCAACGCCCGACACGCCGCTTGCCTGTTGCAGGCTGATGTAGTCCCAGTCTTCCTCGCTTATTGCGTCGCCAAGTTTCTTGTTGTCGGTTTGCACCATCTTGCCGTCTGCGCCGATTTTGCGGTAACGGTAGGCGGGTTTGTCGTTTTCGGCGTTGTCCCAGTGCCGTTTCAGCGGGCATCCGCCTATGTATAGGTTTCCTATTATCAGTTCGTCGCCGGCAGCCTTGCCGAGTTCATGCAGGTTCTGCTCTATGGCATCCTCTGAAAAGCTGTTGCCTATGGCGAGCACCTTTATGGTTTTTGCTGATGCCCATTGAAGGCAGCACAGTGTGAGGACAATGAAAAGTGAAAATGCTTTTTGCTTCATGGTTTTGTCGGTTTGTCTTATTGTTGTTTGATTTCTGCTTTTTGAGAGTGGCGCGTTTTATTTTGCGCCGGCAAGAAGCCTTTCCATTTCGGGTATCTCTATAATTCCGCGTGTGAACGAGAGCAGCCCCCTGCCTTCAAGGTCGTGGAGCGTGCGCGACACGTTGAGGCGCGTCTCGCACAGGCATTCCGCAAGGTCGGTCATTTTGCATTTAATCTGTTTCCGCCCAGTGGGGCGCAGAGCCTGGCGTGCGAAAAGTTCTGCCATGCGGGATTCTATTGTGCTTGAGGGCATCCGCCGCAAACGCCTGAGAGTTTCCTGCGCCTGCGAGCTGAGCATATTCGTGAAGTTGAAGCGGAACACGTCGTTCTCCATCATCTGGCGCACGATTACCGTCTTGGGCAGGCGCAGGTAGTATCCGCATGTCGCGGCGGTGTAGTTGCGGGTGTACGTGGTGTGGAGGCCGAAAAGGCATTGCGGTTCGATAACTGCGACGGCGCGTATTTCCTCGCTTATTGTGAAGCGGCTTTTGCCGAATGTGGTGTTGGCGTTAATGCCGCCCCCGAGCAGGAAAACCAATGAGCGGCATTCCTCGCCCTCCGTGATAATGACGCCGCCTTTGCGCATGGGGGCTATCACAGGGTTGATAGTCTCGTAGATGCGCGAAAGCGTGGTGCCGTCTATGCCTAGGAAAAGGGGCAGGGAGGCAAGCTGCTCGTAGTCGAGTTTTTTCATCGCCCCTGGCTTTGGGCGTTGTTCATGCGCCTGGCAAGCGCGGGGGACATCCATACGCCGTTGCCGCCCTTTGCGTCCGAGTAAATAAGGTACGCCTCGAGTTCGGGATGCTTTTCGAGCACCTTTTTTGCAGAGTCCACTCCGAGCACCATGAAAGCCGTGGCGTATGCGTCGGCTGTGGCGCAGTTGCCGGCAATCACGGTTGACGACAGCAGTGTGTGCTGCACGGGGAAGCCTGTGCGCGGGTCGATGGTGTGGGCGTAGCGTTTCCCATTTTTATAGTAGAAACGGCGGTAGTTTCCGCTTGTGGCCATTCCGCAGTCTGTGAGTTCCACGATTGCCTCTATCTGGTTGCTCACTTGCGTGCTGTCGTCAACAGGGCGGTTTATGCCTATGCTCCAAAGCGAGTTTTTGGCGTTTTTGCCCTTTGCCACTATTTCGCCCCCAATCTCTATAAGGTAGTCCGTAATTCCAAGTTCGTTGAACAGCGCGGCCACCGCGTCGCAGCCGTAGCCTTTGGCAATTGCGCTGCAGTCGAGCTTGGTGGCGGGGTTTTGCTTTATCACGCGCCCGCCTTCCGAAAGACTCACCTTGCGGTAGCCCACGGTTTTCAGAAGTTCGTGTATCTTGGCGGGAGTTACGCTGTCCTTTTTTGCAAAACCAAAGCCCCACGCGTTCACCAGTGGGGCTACGGTTATGTCGAAAGCTCCGTTTGTGGCTTCCGAAACGCTTTGGGCTATGCCGAACACGTGGCGGAACATCGTGTCCACCCTCACGTCGCGGTTTTCGTTGACGGCGGTTATTATGCTCCTTTTGTTGAACGGCGAGAGCGAGGCGTCAACCATTGCCAGCCGCCTGTCGATTTCCGTCTGGAGGCTGCGGTGGTAGGAGTAGGTTATGTGGTAGTATGTGCCGAACACATTGCCCTCGTCGGTTATGTATCTTGTGTTTTTGTGGTTTGCGATAATGGCTATGCCGGCAATTACAAGAAACGCGAGAAACGCCATCTTGCCTTTTCCTATCCTTTTGCTTTCCATTGTTACGCTTTTTTATCCCACGACAAGGATTTTGACGCCGAGCAGAATTAGTATAATTCCGCCTACAAGCTCCGCCTTGAACTCAAATCTTTTTCCTATGAACACGCCAACGGCTTTGCCCGCAAGGGTGAGCAGGAACGAGCCGAGGGCAATAAGCGCCAGGGGTGTGGCTACCGATGCCGCAGACTCAAGCCCCATGCAGGTGAACGTTATGCCTATCGCAAGGGCGTCTATGCTTGTTGCCACGGCAAGGTATATAAGCGTGAGCGGGCGGTTGGGGTTGAATGGGCGTTCCTCTTCGCCGTGCAGGCTTTCCCATACCATTTTGCCGCCTATCAGGGCAAGCAATGCGAAAGCTATGATTGGCGCAAAGTTTTCGATGTAGGCGTAGAAGAATGACGATGCCCCCCAGCCGATAAGCGGCATCAAAGCCTGGAACAGCCCGAACAGCAAAGCCATTGACAGTGCCTGGGAAAGGTGGAAGCGCTTCTCGATTATTCCGCACGTAAAGGCAATGCTGAAACAGTCCATTGCAAGCGCGAGTGAGAGTATTATGCTTTCAATTATGCTCATTTGGGTGTGGTGTGAAATGTCAGATGTCGAAAATCAAATTGAACGTGCCGCCTATCACCGTAGTGCCGTTTTTGCCGAAGCCCGGCACATACCACGGCTCGCCCACGCTTGCCGACTTGCCCGATATGCGGTTTTTGTATCTCGCGCTCCAGCCCAGGTGGAATATCTTCCAAATCTTCGTCTCAACGCCGAAAGTAATCTCAAGCCAAAGCTGGTTTCCGCTAAGCCCTTTGAAGTTATAGGGCGTTGTGGTGTTCCAGAAAGGGTCTGTTAGGTCGGGGCCGCTTATGTCGTATTTGAATGTGGAGTATGCCAGTCTCCCTCCGGCGAAAACGCGGTTGCCCGATGTTTTGTCGGCAAGGATATTATAGTCAAGCCCCACGCGGAAAAAGGGGGAGTTTGTCTTGTAGTGAAGGTTTGTCGCCTCGTCTGTGTGGTTGCTTACGCCCAAGCCAAGCTCCAATATTGGGAAATAAGTGCCTTTTATGTTTGCCCTCACCGCGCCCTCATACTCGCCGTATGACGACACAACCGAGAGGAGCGCCCCGGCAAGGTTTCCCGAAACGGAGAAGCCTGCGAGAAACGGAAGTTCCTTTTGTGCCGCCGCCGCCAAGTCGCTTGGAGTGTATTGCACCCCGCGTATTTTCTGTTGCGCAGCCGTTACGGAATCTTTTTGGGCGTAGGCGCAGAAAGGCGCGGCCAGACTAAGGCAGAGTAATATACACTTTGAAATTCTCGACAACATTATAGTTTACTTTGGGGTTGTTGAGCGCAACGCTGTCAATCCGTGCCACGTTTTCCGAACCCGATCCGTTTATCAGGCTTACAGACGTTATTTTGTGGAACATTGACGGGCTGCAGTCTATCGACTCGAAGTGCGCCTCGTTTGTGTGTCCTATCACAACGGTGTCGGTGCGGCTTCCGCCTGTGTTGGATATGCAGAAAAGCAGGGTGTCGGCATTTTGCCTGTAGCTTATCGGCAGGTTCACTTCCGTAAGGTTCACGCCACGGTTAAACAATACGGTGTCCGTGCCGGCAGCCTTGACGGTGAGCGTGTCCTTTAGCACAGCCGTGGCATTGCCTGCGGAATTGTAGAAAATGTATTTTGCCGAAACCGAGTTGCTCAGAGGGCAGTCGATGTTGCTGCACGAAAACATTCCCGCCGCGCCCAGCAGCATACATATATATATAATGGCGTTGGTGTGCGTTGCCCGGTGGGGGTGGCTTTGCCTTGCAGCCGGCAGCTTAAATCTCTTTCTCAATCTTGTAGTCATTTCTTGACGAGGCGTTCCGGCTGATAAGTTCTCCGAGAAATCCGGCGAGGAACAGCTGCGTGCCGAGAAGCATCATTGTGAGCGCGATGTAGAAATAGGGGGAGTCGGTAACCAGATGCGCGGGTATTCCGTTGGCGAGGGCGTAAAGCTTGTTCGCCCCTACTATCACTATTGCTATGAAGCCGATGAAAAACATCAGCGAGCCGAGAAAGCCGAACACGTGCATCGGTTTGCGCCCGAAACTGGTGAGAAACCAAAGGCTCAGCAAGTCGAGGTAGCCGTTGAAAAAGCGGTTAAGCCCGCCAAACTTGGTGTGCCCGAACTTCCGCGCCTGATGATGCACCACTTTTTCGCCTATTTTGTCGAACCCCGCGTTTTTCGCAAGGTAGGGGATGTAGCGGTGCATTTCGCCGTAAACCTCGATGTTCTTCACCACTTCGCGGCGGTATGCCTTGAGTCCGCAGTTGAAGTCGTGCAGGTTGTTTATGCCGCTCACCTTCCGCGCCGTGGCGTTGAAGAGCTTTGTCGGGATGGTTTTTGAAAGCGGGTCGTAGCGTTTCTTTTTGTATCCTGAAACGAGGTCGTAGCCATCTTCCAAAATCATGCGGCGCAGTTCCGGAATTTCATCGGGCGAGTCCTGAAGGTCGGCGTCCATGGTTATCACCACGTCGCCCTGCGCCTTTTTGAACCCGCAATAAAGGGCCGCGCTCTTGCCGTAGTTGCGGCGGAACTTTATGCCGTGCACATTGGGGTCTTTTTCCGACAGGCTTTCTATCACCTGCCATGAATTGTCGGTGCTGCCGTCGTTTACGAAAATTATTTCATAGGTGAGCGAATTGGCTTTTGCCACCCTCACAATCCAGCCGTAAAGCTCGTTGAGGCTTTCGTCTTCGTTATAGAGGGGAATTACCAGCGATATGTCCATGTTTACTGTTTGCTTTGGGCTGTTTTGCGCACTGCGAGCAGCGAGGCCGGCAGCGACAGAACCAGACCGAGGAATATGTTTATGTCAAGAAGATTTGCGGCGTAGGTTACAGGCGGTATGGATTGCATTTTCTCCATAATGTCCCTGATGTCGTCAAGCCCCCTGCCGTTGGTGAGCTGTTTCATGCTTTCCTGCTCGAACGCCTGTTTCACCTCGGGCGAGCTGAGCATTTGCAGGTATCTGTCAATGAAAGCCCCGTGGTCGAAAAACTGGAAATATACGTAGCACGCCGCCGCAAGCAGAAGTGCGGCGTAGAAATATAGCAGCAGCGAGAAAAGGTAGCCCCTGCCGAATGAGATGATGCCGCCGCACACCCTTTCGCGGAACCTGCACAGCAGCACATAGCCTATGACGGGCGTTGAGGCGAATACAAAATAAAACACCAGCGAGAACAGGGAGTTGTTCAGCGAGTTAACAAAACAAAGCATTCCTATTATCCAGTATATGCCGTATGGCAGGGCATAGTTCATGGCAAAGGCGTTTGTCTGCCTGAAAGGGCTTGGCTGCATTTGTCTTGGTTCCATTGGCGTTCTGTTTTTGTCAGTTTTGCAAAGTTACAATATAAATCTGTTATTCGGCTGGTGGCAAAGGTATTTTGCCGTATTGACGTTGCTTAGAATATTATGGATGCCCTCACGGCGTTCTTCGAGTGGAGCGGCTGGGCTATTGGCGACAGGCTTCCGTCGCTTTCCAACATGGCGTATGGCTCGGTAAGCCCGCGCAATGAGGTTGTCCAGTATTTTGCCCCGGTGAGTTCGTTTGCGCCGGCTTGCCTTAGCAGAAGGTTTATCTTGTTCTTGCCTCCGAGGTTGTTCCAGAAGTTAATCCATTCGCCTGCCGAGGGGAGATACCAGGCGGAACACCCTTGCAGCGCAGCCGGGTAGTTGCTTGCGGCGTTTATTGCCGCATAGTCGGCGTTGCCCCTGAAATAGTTCGAGACCTCATAGCCGCGCAGGTCGGTCATCACGCTCGATGTTACGTATTTTGACGCCGAGCTTGGCAGCGTTTCGGCGTTGCACCATGCCGTGGCGCTTTCAGCCTCGCTCACAGCCATGGCGCGGGCGGTGCGATACTTGCCCTCGTTTATGTTTTCGGTGTCGTAAACGATGGCCTTTGCGTTAAACTGCGCGTCGCACAGGAATGTTCCGGCCGAGACCTTGCCCGTTGCGGTTGCGGTGTATGTCTTGCCGTTGTCGAAAGACGTAATCCTGAGCTGCGTGTCCCCCGAACTTTGCGAGCCCTCGCCTTCAAGGCTCACGTTCTCTATGATGTTCACGCCGCTTTCGAGCGTAACCTCGCATTCAAGCACAGGCTCGGCTATAGCGTGGGCGTGGAACGCCACGTATGTGTTGCCGCCGGTGTTCACGCTGCACGAAATTTTCTCGTTGTCCTTGATTACACCCCAG
>CAKRMO010000060.1 GCA_934364765.1 uncultured Bacteroidaceae bacterium
TCGTGCCAAGACTCGGATTATAATAAACAAAGACTCCTATACAAGGTTCATATATCCGGGTTTGCTTCCTGCAAGCTCTATCAGCATTGTTTGGCATATTGCATAAAACTTTTTACCATAAGTAACTTCGTTACAATTAATAATTGTGTCCAAAGCGGCTGTTTTTTGCGCTAAAACCCACTGGGGCGTAAAGATGGTAAATAAAAACAGTATGCCAACAAAAAGCCTAATCACATCGTTTTGTATTCTCTTTTCCATATAAAATTTTGATTTGGTAATGTTTTTCACCGACCGCCTGTCGGCATTTTTTGTTTTTTACAGCATTCGGAAAATAGTTTTCATGATTTCCTCCTACCTTTCAAGAGTGCAGTCCCGATGCCACCGCAGCAACACCGTTCCGTGTGGAATAGCCAGCCGGCAAAGCCGGCTTTTTCATAATACGCGCTTTCGCGCCTTTTCTCATGGCGGACGTTGTTTTATCTCCTGCCGCTGCCTGTCCGCACCGAACTCACGACATTGCAAATATACCGATTAATTTCAATAAAGCCAAATATTTTTGCATAATTCTAATTCTTATTCCAACGTATTGGATTTCAGCCTTTTGTCCCGCATTGCCATTTATTTGCAAGGTTTTGTTTTTCAATGTGTTACAAACCGCAAAAATTATGTCTGACGTAGTTTGAATTATGTCTGATATAATTTTTCCTGCATAGGACATAGTTTTCCCTATGTCCCATGTAGTTTTTGGGGTGTTTGGAGAATACTGCCGATTTGGGGTTTTGCCGGAATTGTCGGGGCGCATGGCATACGCCCTTTACACCACCGTATGAAATTTATGCCATATTTTCCTCCTCAAGCTCCGCCTTTTTCACTTTCCTGAAAAGGTCGGAGGCGAAGATGAAGCTGTTGAGACGCTCGTTCTTCGAGGTCATTACATCGTGCATCGTGCCCTGCCATTCCTTATGCCCACCCGCCAAAAATATAATGTTCTCGCCTATGCCCATAACCGAGTTCATGTCGTGGGTGTTTATAATGGTTGTCATGCCATAGTCCTTGGTTATGCCGTGGATAAGTTCGTCAATCACGAGCGAGGTCTTAGGGTCAAGCCCGGAATTAGGCTCATCGCAGAAAAGGTATTTGGGGTTCATGGCTATCGCCCTCGCTATCGCCACGCGCTTCTGCATGCCCCCGCTTATCTCCCCCGGCAGCTTGTCGCCCGCACCCGTGAGGTCAACCCTTTCAAGGCAGTCGGCGGCACGGCGGCGGCGTTCACGCCACGACATTGTGGAGAACATATCGAGAGGGAACATAACGTTGTCGAGCACCGTCATGGAGTCGAACAGGGCGGCGTTCTGGAATATCATGCCCATTTCGCGCCTTAGCTGTGTGCGCTCCTTCTTCTGCATGGCGGAAAAGTTCCTGCCGTCATACAGCACCTCCCCGCTCGTGGGCTGCAACAGCCCCACGATGCACTTCATCAGCACTGTCTTGCCCGAGCCGCTCTGCCCTATTATAAGGTTCGTCTTGCCTTTTTCAAACACCGCGGAAATGCCTTTCAGCACCTCGCGGTCGTCAAAAGTCTTGTGCAGGTCCTTTAGTTCAATCATGGCGTCAGGAAAGAAGTTGGGTTAAAAACATATCAGAGAAAAGAATGAGCATGGAGCTTGAAACCACCGCGTCGGTGCTGGCCTTTCCCACGTTCACCGAGCCGCCCTCGACGGTGTAGCCGTAGTAGGACGAAACGCTGGAGATTATGAAGGCGAAGAACAGCGACTTTATCACGCCCATCCACAAGAACCACTCCGAGAACTCGTGCTGCATTCCCGCCGTGAGGTCGCTGGGGGTTATTATGTGGCCCAGATACGCCGTGGCATACGCGCCTATGATGCCGGAGACGGTTGAAAAGGTAACAAGCACGGGAATCATCGTAACCAGCCCGAGGATTTTGGGAAGTATAAGGTAAGAGGCGGAATTTACACCCATAATATCGAGCGCGTCAATCTGCTGCGTAACCCTCATCGTGCCGAGTTCGGAGGCTATGTTCGAGCCCACCTTGCCCGAGAGGATAAGGCACATTATGCTCGACGAGAACTCGAGAAGCATTATCTCGCGCGTAACGTATCCCGAAGTCCAGTGGGGCATCCACGCGCTCTGCACGTTGAGCTTTATCTGTATGCAGATTACCGCGCCTATGAAGAATGAAATAAGCAGCACAATCACAATGGAGTTGATGCCGAGCTGCTGCATCTCACGCAGATACTGCCTGAAAAACATACGCATTCTCTCGGGGCGGGAGAACACGCGCCCCATGAGGCGGAGGTATTTCCCGAAAGTGGTCAGACTTTTTTGAATTAGCATTTAACCGCCGTTTTTGATATTCACATTTTGTGCAAAGTTATGAAAACTTTCGGGGCGGATATGCGTTGCGGCTTTTTTCTTTCTCCAATTAGAGCGAAATTAGTAATTTTGTTTCGGCAAAGACAGCCTTGTTTAACATAAATTCCACCATTGATGGACCAGCAAAAACAAGAAAACGCAAACAGTTCCATGGTGCTGCGCACCGAGGGGCTTGTCAAGATATACGGCAAACGCACCGTGGTGAACGATGTGTCGTTTGAGGTGAGGCAGGGAGAAATCGTGGGGCTTCTCGGGCCAAACGGCGCGGGCAAGACAACCTCTTTCTACATGACCACCGGGCTTGTGAAAGCCAACGGGGGGCACATCTACCTTGACGGCAACGACATAACCGACTATCCCGTTTACAAGCGCGCCCAAAACGGCGTGGGCTATCTGGCCCAGGAGCCCTCGGTGTTTCGCAAGATGTCCGTTGAGGACAACATAGCCTCCGTGCTCGAAATGACGGGAAAGCCCAAGGCATACCAAAGGGAGAAGCTCGAAAGCCTGATAAGCGAGTTCCGCCTGCAAAAAGTGCGCAAGAACCTCGGCGACCGCCTTTCGGGAGGCGAGCGAAGGAGAACGGAGATAGCCCGCTGCCTTGCCATAGACCCGAAGTTCATTTTGCTCGACGAGCCGTTTGCCGGAGTTGACCCCATTGCGGTGGAGGACATACAGTACATCGTATGGAAACTCAAATACCGCAACATAGGCATTCTGATAACCGACCACAACGTGGAGGACACCCTTTGCATAACCGACAGGGCGTATATGCTTTTTGAGGGAAAGATACTCTTTCAAGGCACACCCGAAGAACTCGCCTCAAACCAGATTGTGCGCGACAAATACCTTACAAACAGCTTCCAGCTGCGCAAGAAGGACTTCCAGCTCATAGGAAGGCAGAAAGGCGAAAACAACGTGGAAACGAAACAGAACTGAACTGACGGCAAATTGCATCTGTTGCGAACCATACTCCACTTGTTTGCAATCACGCTCGCGGGCACGGTTGCATTTTCATCGTGTTCGTCAGAGAAGTTTCTCGGAAACGGCAGCACGGTGCTTTCTTCAGTAAGCGTAAAATCCGCCGACAAAGCCGTAAACGCCAAAAACTACAGCCGCTACATAAAACAGCAGCCAAACTCAAAGTGGTTCGGGCTCGTGAAAGTGCCGCTCGGCATATACTGCATGGCGGGCAGGGACACCTCGCGCCGCCACGCACTGCGCAAACTCGGCGAAGCCCCCGTTGTGTACGACTCGGTGATGTCGGAAAACTCGCTCACAAACCTGCGCAACGCCATGATAAGCGCAGGGTATCTGAAAGCGGACGCATCATACGAGAAACGCCGCAAAAAACACAAGACAAGCGTGGAATACACCATAAAGCCAGGCGCACTTTATTCCATTGATAACATAAAATGGCAAATCGACAACGCCGAGTTCCGCGAAATAATACGGAAAGACTCCGCAAACTCCCTTCTTTTCAAGGGCATGGCCTGCGACGTAAACGTTTTGGGAGACGAGCGAAACCGCATCGTGAGACTTTTGCAGGACAACGGATATTATAATGTAAACCGCGACTTCGTGAGTTTCGTCGCCGACACATCGGCATACTCAAGAAATGTCTCCCTGCAAGTGAACGTTTCTTATGCAAGCGGCGCGCGCGATTCCGTAAAGGCTTACACAAAATACCACATAGGCAAGGTCAACTTCTACTACAACACAAACGAAGACTCCGTGGGGGCAAGCAGCCTGCACTGCGACACCGTGAGCGACGGCATGGGGGGGACGGTATATTCCTACGGTCATGCCATGCTGCGAAACAAGACCATGCTGCGCAATGTTTATTTCCGTCCGGGCGACACATACAACCAGTCAAAAGTGCAAAACACCTACCAGAAACTGGGCGGACTTTCGATTACAGACTTTGCATCCGTGAAGCTCAGCGAGGCGGAATGCGACTCCGCACACGGACAGCAAAACGCCACAGACGCACTGACGGCAGACATATTCTTCAACACTCGCGACATAAACTCCATAAGCTTTGAGCTTGAGGGCACAAACATGGCAGGAGACCTTGGAGCGGCCGCCGCGCTTTCGTTCGAAAACCGCAACGTGTTCAGAGGCGCGGAAACGTTCGACATGAAGCTGCGCGGCGCGTTCGAGGCCATAAAGGGGCTTAAAGGCTACAACAATAACGAAAACTACATAGAATTCGGCGTTGAGGCCAATTTGAAGATGCCAATCCTTGTGCGCCCGCTGCAACGCCACCGCCGCATGAGTTCGGTTGTGAACTCGGAAGTGTCGCTGCTATACAACACGCAAGACCGCCCGGAGTTCCACCGCCGCACCCTCACGGCGGGAATACGCTACATCTGGAACTCGTGGCAGAACAAGCTGCAGCACCGCCTCGACCTGATAAGCCTCAACTATGTGTTCATGCCGTGGATTTCAGACACGTTCCGCCACGACTACCTTGAGAACAACTCTTCGCGCAATTCCGTCTTGCGCTACTCATACGAGGATTTGTTCATAATGCGCTCGGCATACAGCATGGTTTACAACTCGCGGGGAAACCGCCTGTCGCGCCCGCTCGACTACACCAACAATTCCTACAGGGTGCGCTTCGGCATAGAGACCGCAGGCAATCTGCTGTATTTGCTCTCGCACATCCTCCACAACAAGAAGAATGCCGACGGGCACTACAAGTTTTTCAACATCGCCTATGCGCAATATGCCAAAGCCGACCTGGATTTCGTGAAAAACTTCGTTATCGACGAGCGCAACGCCGTGGCCTTTCACGCCGGCCTGGGACTTGCGCTGCCATACGGCAACGCCTCGATTGTGCCATACGAGAAAAGGTATTTCGCCGGCGGCGCAAATTCCGTCAGGGGCTGGAGCGTAAGGGAACTCGGACCGGGAAAATTCCGCAGCAAGGACGGCAAAATCGATTTCATAAACCAGACCGGCAACATTAAGCTTGACGTGAACCTTGAATACCGCACCTTCCTGTTCTGGAAACTGCACGGCGCTGTGTTTGCCGACTGCGGAAACATATGGACAACGCGCAGCTACCCCGACCAGCCAGGGGGAAAATTCCAGTTCAACAACCTGCTCAAGCAGCTTGCCGCAGCCTATGGCATAGGCCTGCGCCTTAACCTCGACTATTTCGTGCTGCGCTTCGACGGCGGCATGAAGGCCGTGAACCCATACTATTCAAATTCGCGCGAACACTTCCCGATAATACATCCGCGCTTTTCAAGGGATTTCACTTTTCACTTCGCGGTAGGCCTGCCATTCTGACCTTCCATTCCTTTCCCTCCTTCACAAGCGAGAACCTGTACGCTCTTACGTCCTGCCCAGGCACGGGCCAGCCGCCTATGGTGTCGGCATAAATGCCGTTTTCCACATTCACCACGCATTGCGCCTCACTGTCGTTCATAACCATCGTCTCCACCACGCTCACCGTCGGCGTGTCGGCTATGTTCCTCAAACTGTCCACCATCTTCGCGCTCATGTTCGAGGCGCAAAACTCCAGCACCCTGCGCGAGTCGTCCGTGCAACTGGCAAGCGCGTCAACATAGCGGAAGTTGAAGAAATCACGCGCGAATTTCCCTGCGCACAGGGCGGCGGCGTTCTCCTTGTCGTCCTTTTCGCCGCAAGACAGGAACGCGGCACACATCGTGGCGCACAATCCCAATGCCAATAACAAACTTTTCATGTTCTCCTTGCTTATGCCCTTTTAGGCCGGGCAAATTTAGCAACAGTCTTTGATTTTTTAGTATCTTCGCGTAATTTTATGCCTGTGATGTTGAAATTTCTATCATTCGGAAGCGGAAGCAGCGGCAACTGCTATCTTTTGGAGTCGTCAGAGAACAGCATTCTGATAGATGCCGGCGTTGGCTACCGCAAAATGAAAAAGCACTTTGCCGAGTATGGCGTGAACCAGAAAAAAATAAGCGCAATACTCCTCACCCACGACCACACCGACCATATATCCGCCGTTTCCGGACTTGCCATATACCTAAACATCCCGGTATATGCCACGGAAATAGTGCACCAAAGAATAAGGACAAACTTCAAAATACACCGCAAACTGCCCAAAGAGCTGGTAAAGCCAATAGAAAAATACAAGCCGTTCGGCATCGGCGCATTCACGATAGAGGCTTTCGATGTGCCGCACGACAGTGCCGACTGCTCGGGCTACACCGTCTGCTATGGCGACAAGCGTTTTGTGCTGGTAACAGACTGCGGCAGGATAACCGACGAGGTAAGCGCACGTGCGCTCGAAGCCGACTATCTGGTGTTCGAGTCGAACTACGACCCCCAAATGCTCGAAAACGGCCCTTACCCCATGCACCTGCGGCGCAGGATAACCTGCCCCACGGGGCACTTGTCGAACACCGAGACCGCCGATTTCTTTCACAAGGGCAATTTCCCAAACCTGCGGCAAATATTCC
>CAKRMO010000061.1 GCA_934364765.1 uncultured Bacteroidaceae bacterium
GTACCATTCTACAGCCTCGCGTGCGCCGGCGATGTCGCCCCTGAGTATTTTCGCCGGCACTTCGCCGGCAATGCAGGCCGAGGTCACTATAAGGTCTTCGTGATACTTCTCAAGGTCGGCGCGGTCGGTGCGCGGCTTGTAGTAAAGTCCGTCAACCCACGCGCGCGACTCGAGCTTTATGAGGTTCTTGTAGCCGTTGAAGTTTTTCGCGAGCACAATCAGGTGGTAGCCCGAGGCGTCGCCGTTCTCCTTGACCTTGTCCTCCTTTTTGTTGTGCGCCACATACATCTCGCAGCCGAATATGGGCTTGAACGCCAATGTGCGGCGTTGCTTTCCCATTTCGACCTCTATCTCCTTTCTGCGTTCCGGGCTTGCGCCCTCGAGTTCTCCTTCAAGCTCGGCGAGCTTTTTCCTTGCCTTTCCTTTCAGCCCCCCCACGAAGTCGGCGAGTTCCTTCACCCCCATCATGTTGCCGTGGTCGGTTATCGCCATGCCGCGCATTCCGTCGGCTATCGCCTTGTTTACGATGTTGGGTATCTTCGACTGCCCGTCAAGGAGCGAGTATTGGGTGTGGACGTGTAGGTGTACGTAATCCTGCATTGTTCTTAAAAGGTGTATGGGTTTGTTTTGCCTGTCATACAAAGGTAAGGCTTTTTTACGTTCCGGGAATTTCAAAAGCGTTAAATTTGCAGGGAATAATATTTTGCGTGATGAGACTTACGATTATCGCACTCGCGCTCGCGGTTGCGCTTGCCGGATGCAGTACGGGCAAGCCCCGCGAGGCGGACGTTTGGGGGAACGACCCCAAGAATGCGGAAAGCATATATGAATATGAGGAGAAGCATGGCGTGCAGACAACCTCCGTATGGGATGCGGACAGCAGCCGCTATGTGTGCGCGTCAGCCGTTTCGGGGATTTCGAGCGAGCACCACCGCCTTTATTCTCCCTGCGGCAACCTGCGCGTAATTCTGGGCGGGGCTTCCGACATGGGCGGGGCGTATGGCTGGCGCATCGACTATGGCGCGGACGGCAAGGTGGCGGCGGTGTGCGACATTGGCGTTCTTGCCGATGCCGAATACGAGAGGCTGTCGAAGGGCGGCGGGAACGCGCTTGCCGTAATGCGCGGGAAACTTGCAAGCCCCGACGTGCGTATGCGCTACGGCGTTGAGCGCGACAGCGGCGGCGCAATTTTAAGGGTTGGGGATGTTTTCGTTCCCGGCGGGTACGGCGCGGAAATGTTTATAAGGGAATGGGGTCCGTTTTGGGAAAGCGACATTGACGGCGGGTGCTTCGGATTTTTCGTAAGGCTTGTAAATAAGGAAAAGGGCGACGCCAAACGTGCTGACTTGCTCTACTGCAACAACCGGCTCATTGCCGAAACTTTGTACAGGGGCGGAAAGCCGTACAAGGTGCGCACGTACAACGGGCGCGGGCAGCTGGTCGGGGTGCGCCACTGCGGCAGCGGCAACATTGCCGGCATGGCTTTTTACGACCGCGATGTTCTGCCGCAATGGGGCGGTGAATAGCGGTACGTTTTCTTTGCCGCAAAAGTTTGTACTATAGCCTTGCGGCTTGGAGCGAAGCCGCCACACGGAATTTTCCGCGCATTTCGCAAAGCCCGTATTTTGTTGGATGACATTGCTTTGCAAAAGAAAATCGTGCAACTTGAAATTTGGTGAAAACTATGTCCGATATAGTTCGGATTATGTCTGATATAATTTTTCCTGCATCGGACATAATTTTGACGATATGCGGGAAGTTTTTTCTTTTGTGCGCGGAAAACTTTTGCACACACTGAAGAAACTCACCATGGAATGAAATTTGTACTATAAAATCTGCGTAAGGGCGTTTGCGGTTATATTTCCGGCGGCAAATCCGCCCGCACCGAACACGAAAGGGGACTTCCGAAGCCTTGCGGCTTGCAGGAAATCCCCTTTTGCGTTATAGTTGCCTTGCCTTATTGCCAAACTCCCGGCACTGTCCCCTTGCGGTATATTTCCACAAGCTCCATTTCAAAAACCACGGTGGAGTTTTTGGGTATCAAACCGTTTGCCGAAGTGCCGTATGCGAGGTCTGCGGGCATCACAACCCTCCAGCGGTCGCCCCGGTGCATATACAGCAGCGCGGTGCCCACTCCGCGCACGAGCGAGCTGACTCCGAACTTGGACGGGGCCATTGTGGAGCGGTCGAACACCTTGCTGTATTCCGACGAGAAGCCGGAATGGTCAACCACAAGCCCCTCCGGGTGCTGGGTGGTGGGGACGAGCAGCGTGCGGTAGGCAATCCTCACACTGTCGTTCGAATACGGCAAATCGCCGTCGTCAGCCCCGCGCTTCAATATCTCCACCGCAATGGAGTCTGTCTGCTTGTGGGCGGCGTCGTTCTGGCGCGAATAGCACAGATACTGGCGGCGGTTGGAATACTCCTGCCACCTGTCGCCGTAAACGCGCCTTGCGTAGGCAATCGAGTCGCCCGCAGTCTGCATTGCCTTTGCGAAGAAGCTCTCGTTGCGCGGTTTCCAGTTGGCGTATTCGTTCTCCTCACCGTCGTTCTCGGAACAGGAACACAGGGCGAGGCAGCAAACCGCGCACACAACAAGCGCGGACGCGCTAAACCTGAAATGTTCTGACAATTTCATCAGTGCTGGCAGCTTTATCAGTCCTCGGCGATTTTCTTGAGCAGCGAAGTGATGCTCACGCGGTCCTCAAGGGTTTCGCGCAGCGCGGCAATCTTTATGCGCTCCTGCCCCATTGTGTCGCGGTTGCGCAATGTCACGCTCTCGTCCTTCAAACTGTCGTGGTCAATCGTGATGCAGTATGGCGTGCCTATGGCGTCCTGGCGGCGGTAACGCTTTCCGATGGAGTCTTTGTCCTCGTATTTGCAGTTGAAATGGTAGCGCAAGTCCCTCATAATCTTCTCGCCGAGTTCGGGAAGCCCGTCCTTGCGCACAAGCGGCAGTATGGCGAGCTTTGTGGGCGCGAGCTGCTGCGGCAGGTGGAGCACCGTGCGCGTCTCGCCGTTATCGAGTTTCTCCTCCTCAAACGAATGGCACATCACGGACAGGAACATACGGTCAACGCCTATAGAGGTCTCAACGTCGTATGGGGTGTAGCTTTCGCCGGTCTCGGGGTCGTGATACTTTATCTGCTTTCCGCTGAACTTCTCATGCTGCGAGAGGTCGAAATTGGTGCGCGAGTGGATGCCCTCCACCTCCTTGAAGCCGAACGGCATTTTGAATTCAATGTCGGTTGCCGCATTTGCGTAGTGGGCGAGCTTTTCGTGGTCGTGGAAACGGTAGTTCTCCGCGCCGAAGCCGAGAGCCTGGTGCCACTTCATCCTCATGTTTTTCCAGTAGCTGAACCATTCCATTTCCGTGCCGGGCTTGCAGAAGAACTGCATCTCCATCTGCTCGAACTCGCGCATACGGAAGATGAACTGGCGGGCAACTATCTCGTTGCGGAAAGCCTTCCCTATCTGGGCTATGCCGAAAGGCAGCTTCATGCGCCCGGTTTTCTGCACGCTGAGGTAGTCAACGAATATTCCCTGTGCCGTTTCGGGGCGGAGATATATTGTAGAAGTTCCCTCGGCCGTGGAGCCGACCTCCGTCTTGAACATAAGGTTGAACTGGCGTACGTCTGTCCAGTTCCTCGTCCCGCTTATGGGGCACACGATGCCCTCGTCGAGTATAATCTGCTTCAGCTCGTCAAGGTTCACATCGTTCATCGCCTTCTTGTAGCGTTCGTGCAGCGCGTCGCGTTTCTGCTTGTGCTCTATCACGCGCTGGTTTGTAGCGCAGAACTTCCCCTCGTCAAACGAGTCGCCGAAACGCTTGCGCGCCTTTGCCACTTCCTTGGCAATCTTCTCGTCGTATTTCGCAATCTGCTCCTCGATGAGCACGTCGGCGCGGTAGCGTTTCTTGGAGTCGCGGTTGTCGATGAGCGGGTCGTTGAAAGCGTCAACGTGCCCCGAAGCCTTCCAAACCGTGGGGTGCATGAATATCGCCGCGTCTATCCCCACGATGTTCTGGTGGAGCAGCACCATGCTCTGCCACCAATACTGCTTTATGTTGTTCTTCAGTTCAACGCCGTTCTGCCCGTAGTCATAAACCGCGCCCAAACCGTCGTAAATCTCGCTTGAGGGGAAAACGAAACCGTATTCCTTGCAATGCGACACTATCTTCTTGAAAACGTCTTCCTGAGCCATGTCTTTGTGTTATGCTTTGAAATGTGATACTATATGCGTGCAAAGGTAATAATTTTCCCGCAACCTGCGTCCACGCCATGGGGCTTACGCCGCCGGCGCACATAAAAAAGCGCGCCATCCGCCATTACGGTGGACGCCGCGCCATGTATGGTTACGGTTTGTTACTCCGCAGGGCTGATTGCTCCGCTGGGGCAAACGTCCGCGCAAGTGCCGCAGTCAACGCACACGTTGGGGTCGATAGAATACTTATCGCTGCCCTCGCTGATTGCTCCGCTGGGGCATTCGTCAATACAAGTTCCGCATGCAACGCAATCGTCGCTAATTACATAAGCCATAGTTGTAGTTTGATTTAATTGTTTATGATGTTCCTTTATCTGCTTGCAAAATTACTGCTTTATTTGAAATCTCCAAACCGTGCACGTGTTTTTTGCCCCGGCACGCCACAAGAAATCTCAAAAGGCGGAGGAGGCCTCGCCCCCGGCAACATCCGTGCGGCCGGCTTGCGCCCGGAAATTCCGCAAAACGCCCGAGACCGCGTAAGCCGTTGGTTTACAGAACGATGTCCGATTACAGCAGTCTCTTTATAACGATTTGTCTTTCAGATGTTTGCAAGCGCGGGAAAAAGGTCTGATGTAGTCCGAATTATGTCTGATATAATTTTTTCCATGTCCCATGTAGTTTTTCCTACGTCCGATGCAGTTTTCACGGCAACCCCGACTTTTTCCTTTTTTACCCTTGCAAAACTTGTTGGTACGCCCAAAATTATTATTTTTGCACGTTGATAAATGACCCAAAAACAACAGATGTCAAAACTGAAACGTATAAAACAGGTGCGCATACACCGCGAGGGCGACCAAACCCTGCTGGGGTGCGGGATTATCTTTGCGTTGGTTTGCGCATTGGCTTACGTTCTGCTTCCGCGTGTGGCTTTCTACCTTGTGCTGGCAGTGTGCATTGTGGTTTATTCGGGCATTCTCAACTTTTTCCGCTGCCCCATACGCCGCTTTCAGGGCAGCACCGACGGAGTTGTGGTTGCGCCCGCCGACGGAAAGATTGTCGTTGACGAGGAAGTGGAGGAGAACGAATACTTCGGCGACCGCAGGCGCATGGTGTCAATATTCATGTCGATTGTCAACGTGCACGCCAACTGGTTTCCCATTGACGGATACGTTACCCGCGTGGAGCACCAGGACGGAAACTACCACAAGGCGTGGCTTCCAAAGGCAAGCCTGGAAAACGAACACTCCACGGTTATAATACGCACCAACTCGGGCGAGGAAATCATGGTGCGCCAAGTTGCGGGTGCTTTGGCAAGGCGCATCGTTACGTATGCAAAGGAAAACGAGGAGTGCTACATCGACGAGCATCTGGGCTTCATAAAATTCGGTTCGAGGGTTGACGTGTTCCTGCCGCTCGACGCAAAAGTGGAAGTGAAGCTCGGGCAGACCACAACAGGAAACCAGACGGTGATAGCCCGCCTGAAAAGCTAAGCAATCATGTTTACGGAATTTAAGAAGAGCCTCCCGAACGGGATAACCTGCTGCAACCTTGTTTCGGGCTGCATAGCCACGGCTTTCGCCATTGAGGGAAACCCGCATCTGGCTTTCACGTTCATCATAATAGGCGCGGTGTTCGACTTTTTCGACGGCTTCACGGCAAGAGCCCTGAAAGTCTCCTCGCCGACAGGCAAGGAGCTCGATTCGCTTGCCGACGACATAACGTTCGGGCTTGCCCCGTCGGCAATAGCGTTCACCATGCTCAGGCAGTGCGCCGTGCCGCAGTCGCTCATGGGGGCGCAGGAAATCTATCCCTACGCCGCTTTTGTGATGGCGGCATTCTCGGCGTTGAGGCTCGCCAAGTTCAACCTTGACGAGCGGCAGACGACATCGTTCATAGGACTGCCCACCCCCGCCAACGCAATATTCTGGGGGGCTATGGCTTGCTCGCTCAACGTGGAGCTGCTCGCCTCGCCCGCAGCCGCATACATTATAATATTGCTGGCTTTCGCGTCGTCGGCTTTGCTGGTAAGCGAAATCCCCATGTTCGCGCTGAAGTTCAAGAACTACTCATGGAAAGACAACAAGGTGAAGTACATCTTCCTTGCCGTCTCCCTGCTGCTGATAATAGCATTCCGGACCGGCGGGCTTGCCATTGCAATCCTGTGGTATCTGATGCTCTCCCTCCTGACCGAAAAGCGTTGAAAAAATGAAGATACTTCTCGGCATCCTAATACTCGCCTTCATAGGCCTGTACGTGATATTGGGCACGATACGCAGGATAGCGCGGATGTTCATGGGCGAACCGCCGCAGCAGCAAAGGGCGCAGCAACGCCCCAAAAGCAAGGGCGGCGTGAACACCGCCTCGGCAAAGGCAAGGAAAAAGGTGATTTCCAAAGACGAGGGCGAATACATCGACTACGAAGAGATAAAGGACAAATAGCCTACGTTTCGAGAGGCAAACAACACAATCCGCAGTTTTCCGGCTGCGGATTTTTTCGTGCGCAGCCGCACACGCCTCACGGAAAAAGGCTAAATTTGCAGGTAAAGCTTGACTATATAACCAGAAAACCAAAACTACAACAAAAATGGAAGAACTAAGC
>CAKRMO010000062.1 GCA_934364765.1 uncultured Bacteroidaceae bacterium
ACAACTGGTACACAAAGCTTTAAGTAAAATACGACTGGCAGTATAAGTCTCTGAATTTCTGAACATTAAAAACGGCAAAATTATGTCTGATGTAGTTTGGATTATATCAGACATAATTTTTTCTACATAGGACATAGTTTTTTCCATGTCCGCACATTTTTTCCGCACATCCTTGAAACAAGCTGCAACGGCACACAAAACCGGCATCCGCCCTAATGGCAAAAATAGCGTCAGCCACAACCATTTTTCCGCACATAAATAACTGATAAGTGAAAGGAAAGCACTAATTTTGCAAGCAATTTGGCGTCCCTGTGCGATACAGGCAGGAGAGGCAGCGACATTAAGCGGGAAAGTTTCCCGCAACAGCAAAGCAACAATTAATTACACATTACATAAAATGGACATCAAATTCGAGAATATTGACAAGGTGAGCGGCAAGCTCACGGTAAAAGTTACTCCCGAAGACTATCAGGAAGGACTTGAAAAGTCTCTCAAAGATTTCCGCCGCAAAGCCAACATGAAAGGCTTCCGCCCCGGATGCGTGCCTATGGGCCTCGTCAAGAAGCTCTACGGCCCCGAAGCAAAGGCAGAGGAAGTTTCAAAGGCTGTCAACAAGGCAATATCCGACTATTTCAAAGAGAACAATATCAACGTGCTGGGCCATGTGCTGCCAAACAGCGAGCAGAAGGAGCAGGACTACAAGGATCGCGACGATTTCGAGTACATAATGGACGTTGCCATAGAGCCGGAAATCAACATTTCGCTCGACAAGAAAGACAAGCTGCCCTACTACGACATCGAGGTGAGCGACAAGTTTGTTGACGAGAGGATAAACGAAATGCTCATGGCGCACGGCACATTCGAGCAGGCGGACGAATACCAGAAGGGCGACTACATGAAGGGAGAGCTTCTTGAGATTGCGGCTGCCGAAGGCGTGGAGCCGCTGATAGTGGACGATGTGCTGATTTCCCCCGAATACGTGAAGGACGAGGAGCAGAAAAAGCTCTTTGACGGCGCAAAGAAGGACGATGTGCTTACAATCAATCCCGCAACCCTGTATGGCAACGACACACAGGCCGCATCGATGCTGAAGATTAAGAAGGAGGAGCTGAAGGACCACGCAGGCAACTTCACCTACGCCATAAAGGAAATAAACCGCCGCAAGCCAGCAGAGCTTAACCAGGAGTTCTTCGACAACGCCCTCGGCAAGGACGCCGTGAAGGACGAGAAGGAGTTCCGCGAGAAAGTGCGCGAGGAATACAACAAGGCACAGGCCGGCAACGCCGACTACAAGTTCTTTGAGGATCTGCGCGCGTATTCGCTCAAAAAGGTCGGCAAGCTCGAATTTTCCGAGCCTCTGCTCAAGCGCCTCATGAAGGAGAACAACCCTGACAAGGACGACAAATACATAGACGACAACTACGCCGGCGCAACCGAGCAGCTGGAATGGCAGCTCGTACGCGACCGCCTCGCCATAGCGGCCGGCATAAAGGTTGAGGACGCAGACGTGCGCCAGATGGCAAAGGCACGCACGCGCCGCCAGTTTGCAGCCTACGGAATGCAGCTCCCCGACGAGCTTGTTGAGAAATACGCCGAAAAGTCGCTCAAGGAGGACAACCAGATTGAGGAGATTTTCTACGAGGTTCTCAGCGAAAAGCTGATAGCGGCATACAAGGAAAAAGTTACCCTCGAACACAAGAAAATTTCACTCGAGGACTTTGACAAACTCGTGAAGGAAGAGCAGGAGAAGAAATAAGCGCTCCATTGCAAAACATAAACAAGGCGGGACATTCTTGAAATGCCCCGCCTTGTTCATTGCATTGAATTCATTTTACACCCTCACGTTTTCCGCAATCAGCCTCTTCAGCGAATTTTTCTCGCCCACAAGCCACACAAGGTCGCCGTCGCGGAACATTCGCGAGGGAGAAGGCAGTCCGAGAGCCTCCCTGCCCTCTTCGAAACCCACAATCATGCAGCGGTAGTCCTCGCGCAAACCGCTTTCGCGCACAGTCTTTCCGCAAAGCGGAGACGCCGCGCTCACCGAAATGCACTTCAGCTGCATCAGCCTTTGCTCCGGGGCAATGTCGGCATGAACTACCGCCTCCGACATCTTGGACGCAAACACTTTCAGCTGCTCGTCATTGCCAATAACCTCAAGGCGGTCGCCGGGATAAACCTGCTCGTTTGCCGTGGGGATGTTGTGGCGCACCCCGCCGCGCAATATCGACGACACCATAATGCCGTACCTGCGGCTGAAATCAAGTTCGGCGAGCGACTTTCCCGCCCACGCCGTGTTTTCCGGCACGTCAAGGTCGGCAATGTGTATCTCGCGCGAAAGAAGATGACTGGCGTAAAGCGGCTTCACTTTGCCGTGAACCTCAGCCTGCAAGTCGCGCGAGCGCAGGTTCTGGAAAAACACCCTCTCAATGGCTATGCTGTAAAGCTTTATCCGTTTGGAGCGCATCATGAGCGCAACAAGCGCCATTGCCAACGCAAAGTGAATCCAGCTTGCAAAAGGCGACACATAGTTTATTATGTAATACACATACCCACTGGCGAGCAGAAACCTCACAAGAATGGTCATGGAAAGCAGGAAACGCCCGCCACGCAAATTTTCGCGCCATATCTGACGGTATTCCTCGGAATGGTTCTTGCGCATCACTATGGCCCGCAGGAACGGGGAAAGGAGCACGACTGTAAGTAGCGCACACACGGCGTTTCCCACCCAATGGCTCATTATGTGGCGGAAGAACGGCAGGAAGAAGCTCAGCATTATCGCCGTTATCGCCACACACAAAATAGAATAGGCGGCAATCTGTTTGAGCAGAGCCACAATCAGCCGCTTCCACGCGCTTCCGCCCTGCACCGCCTTGTGCTGGGAGGGTTGCTTGTCAAGCACAGCCATAAATCTTGCCGGGGTTATTTTGCGCACCAGACCGTATGCCGCCGGCGCACTTTTAATCATGTATGGCGTGAGGAACGTGGTAATCACCGAAACGGCGACGACTATTGGGTATATAAAGCCGCTAATCACATGAAGCGACATTCCCAGCGAGGCAATAATAAAGGCAAACTCTCCGATTTGCGCCATGCTGAAACCGCTTTGCAACGCGCCTTTAAGCGACTGCCCCGAAAGAATAAAACCGAAAGTGCCGAAAATTGCCTGCCCAACAAGTATGGTGAGAGTTATAAGCAATATCGGCAGCCAATACTGCGTGAGAATTGCCGGGTCAACTAGCATTCCCACAGAAACGAAAAACACCGCCCCGAAAAGGTCTTTCACGGGACCCACAATCTTCTCTATTGTTTCCGCCTCAACAGTCTCGGCAAAAATGCTGCCCATCATAAACGCGCCAAACGCCGCACTGTAGCCCAGCTTAACCGCCAGCACCACCATTGCAAAGCAAAAGCCCACGGAAACGACAAGCAGCGTCTCCTTGCCTATCCACTTGCGGTTTTTGCGCAATATGAGCGGCACGACAAACACGCCCACGAGAAAAAGCAGGGCAAGATAAAACAAAAGCCTCATAAGGCTGTCAACAACCGTCATGCCGTCGAAATCCTTGCTCACGGCGAGCGTGGAAAGTATCACCATCAGCAAAATTCCGAGAATGTCCTCGAGAACAAGCACACTCAACACATTCGACGCAAACTTCTGGCTGCGCAGCCCAAGGTCGTCAAAAGCCTTGTATATGATTGTCGTGGAACTCATGGCAAGCATTCCGCCGAGAAAAAGGCTGTCCATCCTGCCCCAGCCGAACGCGTGTCCCAAAAGCGAACCAAGCATGCTCATGGCGGAGATTATCGTTACGGCCGCTATAATGGGCGAGCTGCCCATTTTCATAATCTTCTTGAAGCTGAACTCTATTCCCAGGGTGAACATAAGGAATATCACGCCTATGTTCCCCCACGTCTCCACCGAACCAAGGTCGCTCACCGTTGGCATATACGGCATGTGCGGCCCGGCAAGGAAGCCCGCCACGATATATCCCAGCACCAGGGGCTGCCTGAGGCGTTTGAAAACAAGTGTAACCGCTCCCGCCAGCACAAGGATGAGCGCGAGGTCGTAAATAATCTTTGGCAGATGTTCCATTATGGCTTGTAAATTAAAAGCGAAGGCGGCACGGGTAACTGCAACCCCTCACCGCCCTCGCGCTTTGCTTTTTATAGTTTTTCCTGACTCAATCGTTGTATTGCGCGGTGAGTTCGCAAATCTTCACGACGGTTTTCATCGCCTTTTCCATTGACTGCACGGGACCGAACTCATACGGTCCGTGGAAATTGATGCCCCCCGCAAAAATGTTTGGGCACGGAAGACCCTTGAAAGACAGCTGCGCCCCGTCGGTGCCGCCTCTTATGGCTCGTACCTTAGGCGACAGCCCAACCTCCTGCATTGCCTTTATCACGATGTCGATTATGTAAATAACCGGCTCTATCTTCTCGAGCATATTATAGTATGAGTCGGAAATTTCCACAGCAGCCGTTCCCTCGCCATACTTTTCGTTGAGTTTTCCCACGAGTTCGCGGAAAAATTCCTTGCGCGCCTCGAACTTTTTGCGGTCGTGGTCGCGGATTATGTAGTTTACTGTTGCGCTCTCAACGCATCCCTCAACACCTGTGAGATGATAAAATCCTTCGTAGTCCTGCGTTGTTTCCGGGGTTTCGGCATCCGGCACGGACTGTATCAGTTCGGCGGCAATGCGTCCCGCGTTCTTCATTTTCCCCTTGGCATATCCGGGATGCACGCTCACGCCGGTGATTTTCACCTTTGCCGAAGCGGCGTTGAAATTCTCGTATTCAATCTCGCCCACTTCGCCGCCGTCCACCGTATAAGCCCAATCGCAACCGAAACGCTCCACATCGAAAAGGTGCGCCCCCATTCCGATTTCCTCGTCGGGGTTGAAGCCCATGCGTATTTTGCCGTGTTTTACTTCGGGATGCTCCTTGAGCCACACCATTGCCTGCACAATTTCGGCTATGCCGGCCTTGTCGTCAGCACCGAGCAACGTGTTTCCGTCAGTAACAATCAAATCCTCGCCCTTGTGCGGCAGCAGTTCGGGGAACATCTTGGGGGAAAGCACACGGCCGCTGCTTTCGGAAAGCAGGATGTCGCCCCCGTCATAATTTTTGACTATGCGCGGCTTTATCCCCGCCCCGCTGCAATCGGGACTCGTGTCGTAGTGGGAGATGAAACCTATCGTGGGAGTTTTCTTGTCGGTGTTGGCGGGCAGCGTTGCGTATATGTAACCGTGCTTGTCAAGATACACATCGTCAAACCCGAGTTCCTCCAGCTGTTCCTTCAAATGCTCCGCAAACACAAGCTGTTTCGGCGTGCTGGGAGTGGTGTCTGCCGTCTCGCTCGACTGGGTGTCGTAGCCTACGTAGTCTAAAAAGCGTTCAATCAAGTCCATTTCTTGTTCCTTTAATGCCCCAAAGTTAGGAATTTATTGCGAATTTACCGCACAGCCCCAATTATTTCGTCAACCGACTTGCAGCCGTGGTTGTCGAGCCAGCGGCTTATGCCCTCCGCCATTTCGCCGGCTATCGCCGGGTTCAGGAAGTTTGCCGTACCTATCTCCACGGCTCTCGCCCCGGCCATGAGAAACTCCACCGCATCCTCGGGCGAGCTTATCCCGCCAAGACCTATTATGGGTATCTTCACAGCCTGTGCAACCTCCCACACCATTCTCACCGCCACAGGCTTCACCGCCGGTCCCGAAAGTCCGCCGGTCTTTATGCTGAGCCTCATCTTGCGGCGTTCTATGTCTATCGCCATTCCCATAAGGGTGTTTATGAGCGAAACCGCGTCAGCCCCGGCAGCCTCGACGGCGCGGGCTATTTCGGAAATGTCGGTTACGTTGGGCGAAAGCTTCACGATAATCGGCTTGGCGTATGCCTTGCGCACAGCCGAAACCACACTTGCCGCGCCCTCGGGCGTAACCCCAAACGCCATGCCGCCGTTTTTCACGTTGGGGCATGAGATGTTAAGCTCTATGCAAGGGATTTTGTCAAGCCCGGCAAGGCGCGAGGCGCACTCGGCATAGTTCTCGGGCGACGACCCTGCCACATTCACAATAACGTGTGTGCCGAGCTTTTCTATGCGCGGGTATATCTTTTCAACGAAATAGCCAACCCCCTTGTTTTGAAGCCCCACACAGTTGAGCATACCCGCCGGCGTTTCAGCCATGCGCGGATAAGGGTTGCCCTCGCGGGGAGTGAGCGTTGTGCCCTTCACTATAATTCCGCCGAGTTTCGAGAAATCCACAAAATCGGCAAACTCCGGCCCGTAGCCGAATGTGCCCGAAGCCGTAAGCACCGGGTTGCGGAACTCGATGCCCGCTATGTTGGTAGTCAGTTGAGCCATGACAATTTGTTTATGTTGAATATAGGACCTTCCTTGCACACACACACATTGTGGCCTTCGGCATTCTGCTCCACGCAGCACAGGCACGCGCCCAAGCCGCACGCCATAAGGTTTTCGAGCGAAGCCTCGCACGCCGTGCCGCTCTGCGCCGCATACCTTGCCACAGCCACCATCATGGGCTTGGGCCCGCAAGTGGCTATAAGGTCAAACTTCTCGCGCCGCAGCAAACTGTGTTGGGTTACAAACCCCTGCTCGCCCGCCGAGCCATCCTCGGTGGTGATGAACACACGTCCGTATTTCGCGAACTCGTCAAGCTGCAAAATGTCCTTTGCCGAGCGTCCGCCGAGAAGGAAAAC
>CAKRMO010000063.1 GCA_934364765.1 uncultured Bacteroidaceae bacterium
AAAGGTCTGATGTAGTTTGTATTATATCAGACATGATTTTTCATGCATAGGACGTAGTTTTTTATACGTCAAATGTTGTTTTCGGGGGGGTCTGTGTGCTTTTGCGCGTTTCCTGCCAATTCTCATGAACAGTGGCATTACGAACACTACGGAAACGATGGAGAACACGAGACCGCTGATTGAGCCTGTGGCGAAGGAGAACCAGAACCTGTCTTCCGGGCCGTCAACCAGAAACGGAATGAAACCGAGTATTGTTGAGAACACCGTGAGGAATATCGGCACTATCTTGTGGTTGTACGCTTTCAGATATCTTTTTTCGCAGCCATACTCCCTCATTATGTATATGCCGTTGTTCACCGTCAGCCCGCACAGCATCACCATTGCCGCAAAGCCGCCTGTACCGAACTCCATGCCCGCAAAGTGGAAGGTGAGGAACATTCCCGAAAGCGACATGGGGATTAGCATTATAATCACAAGCCCTTTGTACAGGCTTTCAAACAGAATGGTGCAGATGAAGAATATTATCACGACCACAAGACCTATGAGCCAATACTGCGTGCCCTTGTCCTCGTAGCTGCCGTAGGTTTTGTTTACACAGCGGAAGCCCACTGGGAGCTTGGAGTTGAACTCGTCGGTGATGCTTTTTATGTATTTGTCGGCGTATTTGTATGAGCCCAGCACGTTGAACGCCACCCTCAGCACGTATTCCTGCTTTTCGCGCGGTATGCAGTTCTTGGCCTCCCTGCGGTCTATGTTCATGAAGTCCGTGAGGTGCAGGTCCCTGCCTCCCACCTTCACAAACGAGTTTTCAAGCTGCCACAAGTCGAATTTGCCGTTCTCTTCGGGGCGCAGCACATAGTCAGTCTGCTGTCCGGAGCCTGCCTTTTTCCCCATTTCGTGTTCGGCGAGCATGCTCGAAAGCGTGCGGTGTATGTCCCGCACACTCACGCTGTCGAGGCAGAGCGTCTCCTTGTCATACTCCATGTACAGCTCGTCTTCCTGCCGCTCGTGTCCGGGAGTCTCGATGGTGAGGTCCATTATGCGGTTGTTCTGCCTCAGCCGCTTGTACATATCTTCGGCAAAGCGGTAGAGGCGGTCGTATTCATACCCGGTTATCTCTATGTTGCTGCCCCTGTATTGCAGGTTGAGCGAGTTGCTGAATCCACGGTCGCTCACGCCCCATGTGCTCCAGTCTGCCCCGCCGATGGTTATGAGTTTTCCGATGACCTTGTTTTCAAAAACATACGGAAAGTCGGTATGCAGACATTCCGGCTTGAACTCTACAACGATTTCAGCCCCCCAGCCGCCTATGTTGGTTTCGTATCTTTTCAGCTCCTTGAATTGCGACATGAAAGCCTCGATGGTTTCCACTTTCTCATTCAGCTGTTTGGGAGTTCCGCCCAAAGGCATCTGCCCCCTTATGTGCAGTTTCATTTCTTCGGGTTCGGGGCGGTAGGTGTTTGAATCAAGTGTGCCTATGAAAAGGTATAGCGACCAGCCGAACAGGCCTGCGGAAACCGCCAGCATCACCCAGCGCATCACGCGGTGCTGGCTCAGGGCGAGGTAGCGGCGGTAGAAGCTGTTCCATAAAAGCATGAGCCTTGTGTTTCGCGGACGGCCTTTCTGTCTGCTGCCGTATTTCATCTTGTCAATCAGTGCCGGCACGAACAATGCCGACACAAGCAACGCCACGGCAAGGTTGATGATTATCATCCATGAAAAGCCGTAAAGGTCGTTCTTTATGTAGTCGGGCAGCCAGAATATGATTACGAGTGCGCCTATTGTGGTGAGCATAGCCCCCACTATGCCGGGATAGGCCTTGAAGTCGTGGTGATAGCTGTAGTGGTCGGCCATTACGATTGTGGAGTCGATTATCAGCCCGAGCGACACCGTGATTCCTGCCATTGAGAACGGTTCCAGTCTCATGCTGAAAAGCCTGTAGAATATAACGGCGATGAGAATGTTTGCCAGCAGCGAGAAAAAGATGATGAGCAGGTATTTGAAATCCCTTTTGCACAGGAAAACAAAAAGCAGGAGTATCAGGAGCGACATTGCGCTGCGCGTTATCAGGGTCTCAAAGTCGGAAAACTGTTCCTGCGGCTTGTCGTATGTAAGGGTGCATTTGAGCTTGGTGTCGGCTTGCCCGGGTTTTCCCATTTCGGCTTTCACCTGCGACGCCACGTTGCGTATGCCCGCATCCTCTTCCGCAAACACGTTGATGTAAACGGTGTTCATGCCGTTCACCCGGAAGTAGCTCCAAGGTTCTCTGTCCTTGTATTCACATTTCGCAAGGTTGTTAAGATACGTTATCTTCCCCTCTATGGTCTTTATGGGAATTGATTCCAGTAACCCTTGTTTTCCGTCAACCGCGAGGAAAAGCGAAATTCTTTCCCTTGTGCCGTTGTGGTCGCGCTTTATGATGTCGCCCACGATATCCTGTCTGCCGAGATAGTTGCGTATGGCTTCCTCTATGTCTGCAGATGTAAGTCCGTACAGGGCAAGTTGCTCGGCGTTGTATGATATTTCCAGGTATCTGTCTGTTCCTCCCGACACGTCAACGTGGCTCACGCCTTCTATGCGCTCCAATTTGGGCTTGATGGTGCGTTCCGCCCGTTTCCTGATGTCAAAATCGGACATTGGCGCATTAACCCTGTATGTAAGAATGGGCGTGTTGTCTTCGCGCTCCTTACCTGTAACCACTTCTCCGCCCGACAAATCCGGGTATGAAACACCCTTGGGCAGCTTGTCCCTCACCTGGCGCAACAGTGAGGCAATCTCGAACTTTACGCTTGACACCGATGCGTTTTTCTTCAGCCTTACCGTTACGTTTCCCGACCCGAAATAAGACACCGAGGACACGGATTCAACTCCACGTACAGAGCTTGCCAGACCTTCTATGCGCGAGGTAACGTTCTGCTCCATGACTTTTGCCGAAGCCCCGGGCCAGTTGTATGAAATGGTAAGCGACTTGCCCTGCCTTGGGGCTGGCTTGTTGCTTATGTCAAGTCTGGGAATGAGGGCAATACCGATTACCATCAGTATGCACATGGTCAGAAGTATGGAAAACGTGTGCCTCATATCCGGATAATTTCATGGTTTACCGCAAGGCAATCCTTTCCTTCCACCTGTAAATGATGAAATAGAGCAGGGGCACGAAGAACAGACTGACAAGCGTGCCAACAACCATGCCTATGACAATTGTAACCGACAGCGGGAACTGTAGCGCAGAGCCCATGTCGCCCTTGTTGAGAAACGGCAGCAGTGCAAGGACGGTGGTGAGCGATGTCATAACTATGGGGCGGAGGCGCAATTGCCCGGCAACGATCACCGAGTGGAGCAGCGATGCCTTTTCCGTGCTTCTGTAAAGGCGGTTTATTGTGTCAACTTTCAGGATGGAGTCGTTGATTATGATGCCGCTCATGACCACAAGCCCTATCATTGACATTATGTTCACCGATTCGTCCATTGCCCACAGAGCCAAAAGCACTATGCATACGTCAATTACAATCTCGGCAAGAATTATTGCGGGCTGGATGAGGCTTTCAAACTGCGCGGCGAGTATGAAGTACAGCAGCAGCAGCGCAACACACAAAACCATTGCGAGTTCCTTAATCATTTTGCGCGAATCGAAATAGTTGCCGTGGAACGAGCATTTCAGATCCCGGAATTTGCTTTCTTGCAGGTTTTCGGCATAGTCAATAATCTTTTTCACGTCCTTGTCTGATGCACTTTTCACCACAATGGGGTAGTATTCGCCTTCAAGTCCGGCGTTAAGGCGTTTGAAACTTTCAGTCTGGGTTTCCTCAACCACATACTCCAGCGGGATGTCTGTCCCTTCGTCGTTGCGCACGGTTTTCTGCATTATTTCGTTGGCATCCGCTTTGTCCTGGCATACAATTACGGGTATGTTCTGGTCGCCGTTGGCTATTCCGAACACTTTGTTGTTTCCCACAATCTCCTTGAGGCGTGAGTAAAGTTGGTTGTATGAAACATGGTATAATGCGAGCTGTTCAGGATTTGCCGTGTAGCGCAGCACGTTTTCAGTGGCCACCGGCTGGATGCCGGCTTGGGGGAATCGGCGCCTTACGCTGTCAACAACCTGTTTGGCCTCATCCACTGACGGTCTGCCGCCTTCCACTTTCTGAAGCCTTATTTCGAGGTCGGGTTTGTCGGTCTGGAATATCAGGTCGTATAGATTTCCCGATATGCCGAACTCCGCTTTTGCGTTTGCATAGTGTTTGTTCAAATATCCCGAAAACGCTGTTTTTATCGAGTCGAGCGATTTATCGCTGTGTGCCTTTATATATACAACCGCCTCGTTATTGGTTATGTCTTTGGTGTGCGACAGTATGAACTGCTGCACTCCCGCCATGGCGGTGTTTGTTTCAATGCTCCCCTTTGCTGTGTTGAGCAGTTCCTGCACCCTTCTGTCGTTTTCCTCGGTCGAAATCCCCGCATTCCAGTCAATGGCCATCAATGCGTCCGTTTGCTCCACAGATGGCATACGCTCTTTTTTGATGTGTGGGTAAACAGCGGCTATGGTTACAAAACACAGCGCGAAAACCAGCATACACATTTTGCCGTGCCTCAAAGTCCACCGCATACCCGGCTCGTAAACACCCATCAGGGCTTTTTCCGCCTTTCCCTTTTCGGATTGGGTGCAGCCTTTCTTGCGGAACAAGGCGTAATAGTACACCGGCACAACCACCGCAGCCACTACAAGCGAGGCAAACAAGGCGATGGTTACGCCCATTGCCTGGTCGTAGAACAGTGCGCCCGCCGTTCCGCTAAGGAATATGAGCGGGATGAAAACCGAGCATGTTGTCAGCACCGAGCTTAGCATAGGCATGAACACCTCCCTTGTGGCGTTTACCACATCGCCGCGCTGGCGTATGTTGTCAATCACAATAATGGAATTGTCCACAATCATGCCGATGCCGAGGATAAGCCCTGACAATGAAATCACATTAAGGGAAATTCCCATAATGTAGAAACACAGCAGTGTAAAAATAAGTGAAAGCGGCATGGAGATGATAACAAGCAAGGGTATTCTCCATCCGCCGTTGAACACAAACAAAACCACGCAAGCCAAAACCGCGCCGAGTATCAAGTTCCATTCAAGGTTGTTCATGGAATAGCTCAGGAGTTCCGTCTGGTCTCTGGTAATCGTGATGTCAAGGCTGGGGTAGTCTTTCTGCAAATCCACAATCAGGTCTGAGACGCTTTTTTGCAGGTCGGCCATTTGCGCGTCGTTTTGCTTAATCACCGCAATGGTTATTGCGTCTTTGCCGTTGTGGCGCACTATGCCGTTTCTCACGCCGGTTTTCTCCTCGATGTCGCAAATGTCCTTGAGTTGCAGCAAACGCCCCTCGTGGCGCAGGTAAATGTTCCCGATGTCTTTCTTTGACAGAATTTGCGAGTCGAAATGTATGCTGTATCTGTAAATGCCGCTTACCACGCTCAAAGCCTCAATCACAATGTTGTTGTCGTTGATGGCGGTCTCAATGTCATGAGATGTGATGCCGAGCGAGTGTATTTTGCCAATGTCCGGCACAATGTCGATTTCCGAGCCTACAGTGCCGCTGTAGTCCACCATTGCCGTCTGCGGCAGCTGTTCAATGCGTTTGGTTATCACATTCCTCGCCAGACGCGACAATTGCGCCATGTCGTTGCCGTCTGAATTTCCTTTTTCCGTGATGTCAATGTAAAACGCGGGAATGTCCATTGCGCTGGCCTTTATGACCTTGGGACGTGCCATGTCCTTGGGCATAGTGTTCATTGCCCTGTCAATCTTCTCGTTCACGTCAATAAAGAGGAGATCCATGTCGCTTCCTGGCTCGAATGAAAGTGTGATGCTGCCGGCATCCATTCTTGACAGCGTTTCTATGTCCTTCAACCCTGCCACCTGCGACAATTGGTGGCGCATTGGGGTAACCATCTGTTGCTCTATCTCCGTAACCGAGGCTCCGGGATTAGACAGTTGCACCGTGATTCGCGGAATGTCTATCTCCGGCATCAGAGACACGGGTATGTAGGCAAGCGAAAGTATTCCGACAGCGGTCATCGCTATCAGAACCATGCTTACGGCTATGGGGCGGTGGAGAAGTTGGCGAAACATGGCGCGGGATTTTTCTTTGCTGTTTGGTATGCGGACGTTTGACCCTTAGTTAACCTTCACCTCGGTGTCGTCCGCCAGGTTCTGGTTTCCCGAAACAATCACCACGTCCCCTTCCTTGATCTCCGTCTCTTTTTTTGCGCATCCGGTAATGGCATAGCTGGTGAGGTTGCTGTAGGCTATGTCCACGTATGTCCATACAGCCCTTTTGGTTTCCTTGTTGTATGTGAACACTACATGATAACCGTCGCGCTCCACCACGGCTTCCTTGCGGACTACGAACATATTCGGGACGGCATTCTCCACAATCACCTTTACATTCATGCCGTCTATTAGTTTTGCCGAACTGTTCCTGACGCTTGCCGTAACCTTTACCATGCCTTTGCTGTCCACTGTGGGGTTTATTTCCTTTACCGTGCCCGAAAAGCTTTCCCGTCCGTTCACATAAGGCGTTATGATGACTTTTTCGCCCCGTTTCACAAATGCGAGTTCCGCTTCGAGTATTTGGAATTCCACCTCAAAGAAAGAGTCGTCTATCAGTGTGCCGAATTTTCCGCCAACCTGATGTGCACGTGCTTCGAGATTGGCTATTC
>CAKRMO010000064.1 GCA_934364765.1 uncultured Bacteroidaceae bacterium
GTGGGCTTTCGGGAAAGAATGGAGTCTTCCCGCAGTGTGAGCGGAATGGGGCGTATGGCGGTGAAATAGTCGGGCGAGCGCACAATGGAGGTTGTGTCGGGCTCGAAAAAGCCGAGCTGAGTTATGTTGTGCTTCCCTTTGCCTTTGGTGCGGCGCAGCGAGTCGGCATAGTGCGTGCTGTCTGTGCGGGTGTAGGTGCAGAATGATTTTATGTTCAGCCTGATTTCGTTTCCGGCCAGCTTGTACCTTAGATAAAAGCCGGCGTTTTGCGGCAGGAGCGATGCAATGCCACCGCCGCCTAATTTTAGCGAAATGTTGCAGTGCAGAATATGGTCGTAAACGGTTTTGAAGTCAATGGAGTCCACCCTCCCGGAATTTGCGTCAACAAGTGCGCGCCCCTCTATAAGGTGCGGGTTCTTGTGGCGCGGGGATACTGAAATCCATATCATGTCGCCATACTTCCCTGTTGCGGCAGAGGCGGCGCGGTATCGGTAGTGCTTGCGGTTCAGTATGTTGAAAGGCGAAAGTATGCGGCCGCCTACAAGATAGGGTGCATATACCTGCACGTTCATGTTTGTCATGTAAACGTCGCGAAGCTCTTTCATGCTGCGCAGTGTGGAGTGGAACGCCACTACCTTGTGGCTGAGTATCCCGAAGTCGGAGTATTCGGTTTTGGTGAGGCATTCGCCGAAATAACTGTTCTTGCCCTTGTCAATGTGTATGCTGTTTGGGATGGCGCGGAACAGGAGGTTGTTTATGTCTGTGTCGATATGGAATTTTGAATACACCAGGCTTTCCGTGCGGCCTATGTGCAGGCTGTTCCTTTCGCAGTAGGAAAACACAAGGCGCAGCACGGAGTCGCAGCTGATGTGGGGGGCTGTCTGAAAAAGATGCGCGTTTGCCCTTGCCGTTGTGCAGACTACGGCGACAACAACCAAAAGAAGCAAAAACGCGCGCCGTTTCAAATTCTTGTAACGCTCTTAACACCGTGCACGGTGCTTAGTTTCTTTGTAAGGATGTCAACGTTGCGCGTGCTTCCTGTGGATATGGTGAGTATTCCGGAGAACAGCCCGTCGGCGGTGTCTATCCTGATTGAGCGCAGGAGTATGTCCTGCTCCTTGTCGATAATCGAAGTCATGTTGTTGACAATTCCGATGTCGTCGTTGCCAACCACCTTCAGCGTGATGATGTATTTCTCCCCGCCTTTTCCCGCCCAGCGGGCCTTGACAATGCGGTAGCCGTAGCGTTCACGCAGCATCTTTGCGTTCGGGCAGCCGCAGCGGTGTATCTTGATGCCGCCTCCCGAAGTTACGAAGCCGAACACATCGTCGCCATATATGGGGTGGCAGCATTTGGCGAGCGTGTAGTCAATGCCTTTCAGGTTGCTGTCTATCACAAGCACGTCTGACGAACCGCCGTCGGCTTTGATTTGGTTTTGCAGGTTGAAGTTGAACTCGTTTGCGCTTACAGTCTGGTTGCCGCCGGGCGTTACGTGTTCGTTGTTGTACATCCGCTCGTATTGCTCTGCGGCATCATTCAGCTGCACAGCCCCCGTGGCCATGGATTTGAAGAACTCGCTTTGCTCCTTGTAGCCGAGTTTTTTCGCGAGGTGGCTCAGCAGCCCCTCTTCCCAGGGAATGTCGCGGTTTTTCAACTTGCGCTCGAAAGCCTCGCGGGCAAACTGCCCTTCCTTTATGGCTTTTTCGTGAATTGACTGGCGTATCTTGCTTTTTGCCCTTGCGGTAACGGCATAGTTCAGCCAGTCGCTGTTTGGCGTTTGCGAGTTGGAGAGTTTTATTTCCACTTGGTCGCCGCTCGAAAGTTTGTGGCGGAGCGGATAGTTCTTGCCGGCGATTGTCGCCCCTACGCACCGGCTTCCGATGTTGGTGTGAATGCGGTAGGCGAAGTCGAGCACCGTTGCCCCCGCCGGCAGTTTGTAGAGGTCGCCTTTGGGAGTGAAAACGTAAATTTCCTCATCCTTGAGGTCGCGCTTGAATTGGTTTATGATGTGCACGTCATCTCCGGTTTCGAGAATGGAGCGTATTTCGCCTATCCATTCGTCAATGCCGCTTTCGCCGCCTTTTATGCCTTTGTATCTCCAGTGGGCGGCGAGCCCGTATTCGGCCACGGCATCCATGCGTTCGGTGCGTATCTGCACTTCCACCCACTTGTTTTGCGGGCCAAGCACCGTGATGTGCAGGCTTTCGTATCCGTTGCTCTTGGGTACGCTCAGCCAGTCGCGCAGCCGCTTGGGGTTTGGCTGGTACATATCGGTGATGATGCTGTAAACCTGCCAGCATTCCTGCTTTTCCTTTTCGGGCGGGCAGTCTATGATAATCCTTATGGCAAACAGGTCGTAAACGCCTTCGAAGCCGCAGCGCTGGCGTTTCATCTTCTGCCAAATTGAGTGTATGCTCTTTGTGCGCCCCTTGATGTGGAATTTAAGTCCCGTCTGGGCGAGCTTGTCGTTTATCGGCCCTATAAAGTCGGCGATGTAAGCGTCGCGTGCGCTTTTTGTGGCGTTCAGTTTTTCGCGTATAAGGTAGTACGCGTCATGCTCAAGGTATTTTACGGCAAGATCCTCGAGTTCGCTTTTTATTTTGTACAGTCCCAATTTGTGGGCAATAGGGGCGTAGAGGAATTCCGCCTCCCTTGCAACGCGGTTTCGCGCCTCCTTGTCCTCCACGTCGCGTATGCGCCGCATGGTGGCAAGCCTGTCTGCGGTCATGATCAGCACAACCCTCATGTCTTCCGCGAAGCTCACGAGCAGGTTTCGGAAGTTTTCGGTTTCCACGGCGGGGGTTTTTTCATAAAGCCCCTTTACTCTTTTCAGACCGGCTGCAATGCTTGAAATGTCGCTGCCGAATTCTTTTTCCACGTCTTCGCTTGCAGTTCCGCCGGCTTCAAAAAACGGCGCGAGAAGGCATCCTGTCATCGTTGTGCCGTCAAGCCTCATCTCGTCGCCAAGTATTATGGCTGTTTCGAGAGCTGTTACAATGGGGTTGAAGCCGAAAACATCGCGCTGCACGTTTTTGTTTTTCACTGCCTCCGTGATATAGTTGCGTATTTTGCGGAAACCGAGGCGTGAAACGGTCTGCGGCGAAATTCTCACGAACTTTCTGACAAGCGCCAGGGTCTGCATGCGTTCGCTGTCTGTTAGAAAAGTCTTAGGCATGATTTCCAAGTTTTCTGTTCCAAAGGCAAAGATAAGCACTTTTCGGGCAATTGCGCGGCGCGGCGTTTGCGAAAGTGTTTTTTATTTTACTGTTTTTCTGCCGAGGTATTCGAGCAGGGCGGGGCGGTAGGGGCGCGACACGCCAAGGTGCTTGTTTCCCACAACCACGGTGTCGCCTTCGAGCATGGTTATCTTGTCAAGGGCTATGATGTGCGAGCGGTGTATGCGCATGAACTTCCCGGCGGGCAGCGTCTGTGCCAGCGACTGCATGGTGGTTATGGTGTAGATTGGTGTCTTGCGCCCTACGGTGTATATCATGGCGTAGTCTTTCAGGGCTTCTATGTAAACTATTTCGTCAAGTGCCACGGCAATGAGCTTGTGCTCGCTGCGCACGTATATTTTGTCGCTTTCCCCGCGCCTTTGCGCGCTTTCTGCCTTTTCCCGGAGTTCAAACCACTTCAACGCCTTGTTTGCGGCGTTCATGAAGTCTGTGAAGTTTACGGGCTTCAACAGGTAGTCGAGCGCCTGCAGGCGGTAGCTTTCTATTGCGTATTCGCTGAATGCTGTGGTGAACACGATTTTCGTGTGTCCGTCCATGATTTTTGAAAACTCCAATCCGTTGAGGTCGGGCATCTGTATGTCGAGAAACAGAAGCTGTGTGCCGTCTTCCTTAATTCGCGCCAATGCCTCTATGGCGCTTGTGTATTTGCCCGTGAGCCTCAGAAACGGCACGCGGCTCACATAGTTGTCCAAAAGTTCGAGCGCCAGCGGCTCGTCGTCGATTATTGCGCAGGTGATGTACATAAGTCGTTGCGGGTTTGTATCACAAGGTGGGAACTGTATCTTTTCCCGTCCGCGCTCACTCCTTTTTGCCAGTGGTAGCGTTGCGGGTAGATGTTCTCAAGGCGTTGCGCGAGGTTTTGCAGCCCTATGCCTCCGGGCGAGAGCCCTTTCCTGCTTTTGGGGAAGTTTGAGTTTTCGCAGAAGAAGTCAACAACCCCGTCGGCTGTTGAACACAGGGAAATGTTGATGAAACTCTTTTCCGACAGGTTCACGCCGTGCTTGAATGCGTTCTCCACAAGCGACATGAACAGCAGGGGGGCGATTTTCAGCTTGCCGTTGGCGTCGCAGTCTATCTTAACGTTTATGTCCACATTCGCCGCCGTGCGCATACGCATCAGGTTGATGTACGATTTCAGAAAGTCAATTTCCTTTGACAGCGGCGTAAGCTGCGCCTGGTTGTCATATAGCAGGTATCTCAAGAGGCGCGACAGTTCCTGTATCGCCTTTTGCGCCTTTTCCGTGTCAAACATTGTCAGTGCGTAAATGTTGTTCAATGTGTTCAGCAGGAAATGCGGGCTTATCTGGTTGCGCAGGTTTTTGAGTTCCGCGTTCCTTCTGCCGAGCTCCGCCTCTTTTCTTGCGTTTTCCGCCTTGTGCCAGCTGCGGCTGAGCCTTGTGGCCACCCCGAAGGCTGCCACAATGGCCATGGCAACGATGTCTCTCGCCACGAAAAGCCAGCGTGCCGGCACATTGTGCAGGTCGTGGGGCTTGAAATGCGGGGCGGGGAAGAATTTTGCGAACACTTCCTGAATGCAGGCCACTGTTGCCGCAATCAGGATTATTTCCACTACAAAGAACAACTGCCGGCGGTTGCGCATGAACAGCTTGGGCACAAGTGCGAAGTAGTTGGTGTAGAACACAGCGAACATCATCAGCGGCATGAAGCATCCGCGCACATAGTCCTTGAAGTAAATATGGGTCTGACCGTGGTTGAAAATCAGCGGGGAGGCGAACACGAAGAGCCATGCCAGCACGTGCATCAGCGCTTCTGCGGCACTGGAGCTGCCATGCCGGCTTTTGGTTGCGTTCGTGTCAAAGTTCATCTGTTCCATGATTGATGCAAATTTAGTAAGAAATGCGCAAGTTCGCGGTGGTTTCGGCTACGCGCCAAGCCTGGTTGCCGCCGAAAAACTGCAAATGTTGCCGAAAGCGCGTAACGCGCTGGTTTTCAAAAGAATGTCTTTGTTTGAAACTGTCTGTGTAACGATTTGTCTTTCAAGTGTTTACAACTGCGAAAAAAAAGTCTGATATATTTTTTTCTATGTCCGATGTAGTTTTTTCTACATCGGACATAGTTTTTTTTATTTCAGACATATTTTTTCGTACTGTTCACGGCAGGGGCTGTTCACCAAATAAAATTATTCATATCTTATAGCCTCGATGGGATCCATCCCTGCGGCTTTTTTCGCGGGGTACCATCCGAAGAAAATTCCCGTGGCCGAGCAAACCACAAAGCTTATCAGCACGCTCCACGGCTGTATCACTATGGGCCATTTGGCGAACATATTCACCCCGAACGAGGCGAGGATGCCGAACACAACACCTATGAGGCCGCCCGTAACGCTCAGCAATACGGCTTCAATGAGGAATTGGTTGAGGATGTCGATGCCGCGTGCGCCCACAGACATTCGCAGGCCGATTTCCCTTGTGCGCTCTGTAACCGACACATACATGATGTTCATAATCCCGATGCCGCCGACGATAAGCGATATGCACGCCACAACCAGAAGCAGGGTGGTCATGAGGTCGCTTGTGGAGTTCATCATAGTCGAAAGTTCCTTTTGCGAGCGGATTGTAAAGTCGTCGTTGTATGTTCCGTCTTCGCCTTTCTTTATTTTGTGGCATTCGCGCAAAAGGTTTGATATGTCCTCAATGGCCTCGTCTGTAATGTCCTCCGTGAGCGCCGAGGCGTTTATGCCTTGCAGGTATGTAACGGCCAGCACGCGTTTCATGATTGTAGTGTAGGGCGCAAGCACCACGTCGTCCTGGTCCATGCCGAACGAGTTGTAGCCTTTTGACTTCAGAACGCCTATGACTTTCATGGGGATTGAGTTGAACCTTATCACCCTGCCGACGGGGTCGCTGCCGTCCGGGAACAGGTTGTCCTTGACGGTTTTCCCGATAATGCACACCTTTGCGCTTGTCTTTATGTCGTCATCGGTGAACTTTTCCCCTTCCTCTACCGTAAGTTGGCGTATGGTGAGATAGTCGTTGTTTATTCCGTAAACGGTGGAGGGAGTGTTGTTGTTGCCGTTTATGAACTGCCCCGAACTGTTCACGCTCGGACTTATGGCGGCAAGGAACTTGGCGTTGTCAACAAGATACTGGAAGTCTTTCAGCTTCAGCGACTGCATTTCGCTTGCGTCCTGCCGCACTCCGCCCGGACCGTTGTCCTGTCCCGGGCGTATCATAATCATGTTCGAGCCCATTTCGGAAATCTGCTTCTGTATGCTCTTTTTCGAGCCTTGCCCTATGGCGAGCATGGTTATCACGGAAGCCACGCCTATGATAATTCCCAACATTGTGAGGAACGAGCGCAGCTTGTTGGCGGCAATTGCGCGGAATGCTATTTGGAAAAGATTTTGGACATTCATGTATTATTCGTCTTTTG